>CAYHSN010000061.1:0-5347 GCA_964359235.1 uncultured Vicinamibacterales bacterium
CGCCGCCTAGGTCGTTGGGGTTCACCTGCTCGACCAGCGACGTGCCTACCTGCACCATGTAACGCCCGAAGAAGGCCTTCACGGCCGTCCGCCCGTCGGCCGTGAGCTGGTACGACGCGCCGACGCGCCACATGCCGTTCTTCCAGTTCGGGATGTCGTCGAGCCGTCGGAACTGCTCGGCCGGGAAGAACTCGTTGCCCGGCCTCCCCTGCTCGGGCGCGAAGCCGACCAGCCGCTCGAACCGGCCGCCGTAGTTGATCGTCAGCCGGCGGGTCGGCGCCCAGGCGTCCTGCACGTAGAACGCCATGGTATCGATGTAGTTCTTCGACGTGACCGGCGTGTTATAGGTCTGCACCTCGAAGGGCGATCCGTCGAAGTAGCGCAGGACGTAGTTGCCGTTGGCGGCGAACTGCCGCTGGTTGAACGCCCGGCCGAACTCGTAGCCGGCCTTGAAGAGGTGCGAGCCAGCCCAGTCGTCGACGAAGTACGAGGCCGAGGCGTTCACCTGGTGCCGCGTCGCCAGGTTCTCGAAGTCGTACGTGGCTGCATCGCGCAGTGTCAGCCGGACGATGTCCTGGCGCGCGAAGTCGCTCGCGCCCACCGACGGCTGGTAGTGCAGCGGGAAGATCAAGTGGAGGAACCCGTAGCGGGCGTCGAGGAACAGCTTCGGCGAGACGACCGAGGTCCACTGGAACTGTGTGATCCACGCCGGCTCGATCTGCCGCCACGAGGCCTTCTCCTCGACTAGGTCGCTCGTCGGCCGGCGGAAGAACCGGTTCTGGTAGTTGAAGTTGTACTCGGCGCTGAGCTTGTTCTTGTCGTTGACCTGGGTGGTGACCTTCGCGATGAAGTTCGACTGGTGGTTCACGTCGGCCGCCGGCGACCCGTCGGGCCGCAAGATGCCGAGGATCTGCGTGTTCACGTCGAAGCGGCGGTACGACGAGAAGAACCACATCTTGTCGCGCTTGATCGGCCCGCCCACGTGCGCGTTGAAGTCATAGATGAAGTTGATCGGGTTGCCCGTCCTGATGCCGATGGCGCGCAGCTCGTCGGTGATGTTGTCCCCCTGAAACGAGTTATCCTCCCAGAAGATGCTCGTGCCGCCCCTGAGATCGTTCCCGCCCGAGCGGGTCACCATGTTCATGTACACGCCACCCGTCCCGACCTCGGCGGGCGCGCCGTTCGTCAGAATGTTGATCTCGTCGAAGCTGTCGTGGTCGAAGTAGAACGCGGTGGCGCCGCCGGTCCCCCCCGGCCAGTTGAGCTTCAGGCCGTTGATGGCGTACTCCTGCTGGGCAGGCGCCGAGCCGTGGATTTGCATTCCGCTCTGCTGGGCGCTCTCCGCCCCGCCGACGTTGAACTTGCTCATGGTCGCGCCGGGCACCTGCTCGACGGTCGACCAGATCTCGCGCGCCTGTGGAATGTTGGCCAGCAGCGCGCTGTCGAAGTTGGTCCCCTTGCTCGTGCTCTTCACGTCGACCGCCGGCGCCTCGCCGACGACGTTGACGGTTTCGGCGACGGTGGCGATCTTCAGCCCCTGGTCCACCGTCGTCACGACCGCCACGCTCACGCGTACGCCGCTCCGCTCGACGGGCGCGAAGCCCTGGAGCTCGAACCGCAGGCGATAGAGACCAGGCGGGAGCGCGATGAAGCTGTAGGCCCCGCGCTCGTTCGTGACGGTGGTCTGCGGCCGGATGAGGGCCTCGCTTTCCAGCGTGACCGACACGCCCGGCAGGACCGCGGCCTGCTCGTCGGTCACGACGCCGGTGATCGTGCCTGTCTGGGTCTGCGCGAAGACCGCCGACGGAGCGAGCGCCGCGAGCGCCGCGACGAGGGCGATATCCATGAAACTCATCCTGAATGTCATACTCCACCTCCTCGGCTGATGCTGCGAACGGCTCGACGAATCGGAATGAGAGGGCGAGATTTTACCACACCGAGGCCCCGGACCCCGGGGGGCTGCCCGGAGTTCCAGACGGTGAAGCCGGTGACCGCGCCGGCGAGGACCGCACCCGCGGCCACCGGCATCGCGCGCCTCCACAGAGGCCTGCGCGGGGCCGCCACGGTCTGGGCGGGCGCCGGCACAAGGTGCGGACTTGCCGCGATCGTCTCGATCTCCGCGCGCAGGTCGCCGATCGCCTGCCAGCGACGCCTGGGATGCTTCTCGAGGCACCGGCGAAGCAGATCGGTCAGGCGCGGGTTCAGTCCGGACGGCAGCGCACCCAGATCGGGCTCCCGTACGAGCACCGACGCAAGGATGTCGGACACCGTCTCGCCCTGGAACGGCTGCCGGCCGGCCAGCATCTCGTAGAGCACGACACCGAACGAGAAGATGTCGCTCCGCCTATCAGATGTCGGCACCGCAGGACAGGGACCACGGGCCGGTCGCAGTGGGCGGCATCGAGGCGCGGGCGTCCATGGCCCCTTTCTCCGGTATAATCGGGTGACTTCCGAACCAGTCCACTCGAGATGGCGCTAGCGGACGGTACCCGCGTCGGTCCGTACGAGATACTCGCTGCGCTCGGCAGCGGCGGCATGGGCGAGGTCTATCGCGCGCGCGACACGAAGCTCGGTCGCGATGTCGCCCTGAAGGCCCTCCCTGCCAACGTTGCGAACGACCCGGAGCGCCGCGCGCGGTTCGAGCGCGAGGCGAAGGCGGTGGCCGCGCTGTCGCACCCGAACATCCTGGCGATCCACGACTTCGGCGCCCACGACGGAACGGCGTACGCCATCATGGAGTTGCTCGAAGGCGAAACGCTGCGCGACCGGCTTGCCGAGGGTGCCCTGACACCGCGGCAGGCGCTCACGATGGCGAGCCAGGTTGCGGCTGGCCTCGCAGCCGCGCACGCCCGTGGCATCGTGCATCGCGATCTCAAGCCCGAGAACCTGTTCCTCACGCGCGACGGGCTCGTGAAGATCCTCGACTTCGGGCTGGCGCGATCGATGGGCGCCGATCCGGAAAGGAGCGTCACCCAGGCTGCGACGGGGATGGCGCTGAAGACGGACGAGGGCACGATGCTCGGCACGGTCGGCTACATGGCGCCCGAGCAGGTGCGGGCCCAGGCGGTGGACCACCGGGCCGACCTGTTTGCGTTCGGGGCGGTGCTCTACGAGATGCTCAGCGGACGCCGACCATTCGAGGGGGACACACCTGCCGACACGATCAGTGCCATTCTCCGGAGCGATCCTCCATCGCTCGAGGCGATCGTGGTCGGCTTGTCGCCGGCCATCGATCGCGTGGTCCACCGGTGCCTCGAGAAGCGGCCCGAGGAACGCTTCCAATCCGCCCGGGATGTCGGCTTCGCTCTCGAAGCGGTGATGGGGGTCACGCCCTCCTCGGGTGCGGCGGTCACTGGCGTACCGCCCGCGCGCGGCCGCCGAGGAAACGTGCGCCTCACCGCCGCAGTCATCGCGTTGTTGGGCGCCGGGTTCGCGCTCGGCGTGTGGTTCAGGTCTGCATCCCCACCACCGCTGTCGGGAATGCCCGTCGGCGAGTTCTCGTTCGATGCGGGATTTGTGTTCCCCCCGATGCTCGTCCTGTCTCCGGACGGGCAGACGATTGCCTACACCGCGCCTGTCGTGCAGTCGCCCGCGCTCGGCACCACGTGGATTAGACACCTGGACGACGAGAGTGCGAAGCCCCTCTCCGCCACGACGGTGGACGCTCCCCTGGCGTGGTCGCCCGATGGGCGGCGCCTGCTGGTCTACTCCAGCGGCGACCTCGTGGCTGCCGACCTCGCCAGCGGGCAGCGCGAACGACTCGGTGTCGTCGACGCCTTGCCGCGCGGGGCCCTCTGGCTGCCCGACGGCATCCTGATAGGCACCTCCTCGGGTACCATCGCGCGGCTGACGCCCGGCACCGGAACGGTTGAGGACGTGCTGGAGCTCGATGCCACCCGGGATCAGGAGCTGGTGAGACCGACCGCCTGGGCGGGAGAGAACCGCTATCTCTATCTCGCGCGCCGGAAGGACGGGGAACTCGAGGCCCGGATCGCGAGGCTCGATGACCGCCGCACGTCGGACGATCCCGTCGTCATTCGGGGAGCCATCGGCGTGCAGTTCGTCGCGCCGGACGCGCTGCTGTACGTGAAGGCCGGCACGCTGTACGCGCAGCGGGTCGATCCGGAGACCGGCCGCACGATCCGCGACCCGGTGCGTCTCGCCGATGCTGTGTACGGGAACGAGCTGACCGAGATGGCCGCGTTCGGTGCCTCGCCACGTGGGGTCCTGGCCTACCGCACCGAGTTCTTTCCGCTCCAGACCTTCTCGTGGGTCGACCGGGTCGGTCGCACGCTCCAGGTGTTTCCACGGCAGGAAGCGTTCTCCAACTTCGACCTGTCGCCCGACGACCAGCGGGTGGCGACGACGGTGCGAGCGCGACCGTATAGGCCGGTGTGGTTGCTCGATTTCGCACGCGGCAGTGCCACCGATGTCTCGGAGCGCGGGATGGACCATTCCGATGCGACCTGGTCACCCGACGGCGGGCGCCTCGCCTTCCGCGCGGGCGTGCGTGTCGTCATCCGGGCCGCCAATGGTGGGCCCGTGACCGAGATCCTCGGCCGCACGGCCTATCCGGAGACCTGGTCATCGGATGGGCGCTTCCTCGTGGTTGGCATTCCCATCGAGGACCGCTACGAACTGTGGAGCCTCGATCTGGCCCAGGGCAACAAGACCGCGCCGCTCGTCACCGGGATGGACAGCCTGGACGAGCCGCGCTTCTCACCGGACGGGCGCTGGGTGACGTTCAACGCCGCCGAAGCCGGGCGCCGCTCGGAGATCTACGCCGTGCCATTCCCGCCGACGGGCGAACGCTACCAACTGTCGGTCACGGGCGGCACCCAGGCGCGGTGGCGTCGCGACGGGCAGGAGCTGTACTACCTCGCGCCCGCGGGGACGCTGATGGCGGTACGCCTCCCCGGCGGCGATCCGCGCCGCGCGGCTCCCCCGGAGGCCCTTTTCGAGGCGCGACTCGAGGTGTCGTCGGGGTTCGACCAGTTCGCGCCATCGGCCGACGGCCAGCGCTTCTTGCTGCGCAGGCCAACGAATGGGACCGGCGATCGGGCGCCCGTGCACGTCGTCATCAACTGGCGCGCGCAGTTGGACGGGACGAAGGTCCCAGGCCGATGATCACCGTCCGCCTGCCCCCATCCCTTCGCACCACGGCCGACGACCTGCGGCTCGTTGCCGATGATGTGCGATCGATCGCCGATCTCATCGACGCGATCGACCGGCGCATTCCAGGCTTCCGCAAGCTGTTCGACGAAGGCGGGTGCAACTTCGCGGTGAACGACGAGATCATCCTGCATCGCGTGCGGGACGTCGTCCTGAAGAGCGGCGACGTCGTGGA
>CAYHSN010000061.1:5447-8934 GCA_964359235.1 uncultured Vicinamibacterales bacterium
TGGGATTTCTCGAGCACCGCTGAGGCGGTTGTGGGCATTCTGCTCGTCGTGGCGATCGTGGCCGTCGCGTTCGCGTGATAGGCGGCTGTGCCACCGCCCATCACCTGACTGGCGCCACTCGTTCTTCGTTGCTTCGCTCGTTCCTCGTCACTCGTTCCTTCGGCCTTCGCCCCCAGCCGTCGGCTTGTCTGCACTAGCCACGTAGCTCTTGCGCGCCCGCGCCGTCATCCCGGGCTGTTTCAGGCGGACCTCGAGCTTGTGCACCTTGCCGTCGAGCAGCTCCGGCGTAAAGCCCATCAGGTACTGGCTGTGTAGCTCCTGGGCCACGCGCGTGAAGGTCGGCGCCAGGTCCGCCGTCTTCTCCAGCTCGAAGTAGCCGCCGCCGGTTTCCTCCGCCAGCTTCTTCAGCCCGCGATCCGGCTTCGTGCGCACGCGCTGCACGCCGTTGAAGTAATTGCTCTCGAGGCCGATGGCGTACACCATCACCTCGTCGGCGAGCGCGCGCGTTTGGACCTTGCCGCGCCCGATCTTGCTGTACGTGTCGTCGCCGTCGGTGAAGACCAGCACCACGCGGCGGCCCTCGATGCCGGTGAGCGCATCCAGGCTCGCGTCGATCGCGTCGTAGAGCCTCGTCGGGTTGCCGAACTGCAGGTCGTTCTTGACGATCGCAATGAGCTCGTCGCGGTCGTTGATGAACTCGCCACGCGGCAGCACCTGGATCTTGTCGTTGAAGGCGCCGACCTTCGCCTTGTCGGCCGGCAGGAGGCGCAGCACGAACTGCTCGGCCGCGGCCTTGAGGATGTCGAGCGAGAGCGTCATGCTCGCGCTGGTGTCGAGCATCACGACGACCGAGATCGGCTGGACCTCGTTGTCGAACAGCGTGATGGTGGCGGGTTTCCCGTTGTCGAGAATCTCGAAATCATCGCGCGTCAGCTCCGGCACCAGGCGCTTCAGCCCGTCGGTCACGGTCACGTAGAGCGGCACGGTGCGCGCGCCGGAGCGGAAGATCGGCTGCTGGGCGGCCGCTGACGCCGCCGCCGCGCCGATCAAGGCTATCGTCAGTACGGTCCGCATACCACCGAGCTTATCAAGCGGTGTCGCGAGCGGCAAGGCCGGGCTGGGGAATTGCATATTTCAGGATTGCATATTGCGGAATTACAGCCCTCCCCGCGCATCTCGTAATCCTGCAATATGAAATCCCTCAATATGCAATTCTGAAGTGTGCAATTCAGCAGCACTTCGGCCGGGCGTACTTGGCCCGCAGGCGCTCTTCCGTGAACCGGCGCCACTCCTCGGCCGATGGCTTCGCGTCGCGGCGGGCCAGGTGGCGCGCGTAGGCGTTCTCGTCGGCCAGCTCCCGCAGGATGCCCAGCACGAGGCGGCCGAAGGTGCGCAGCGCGCTCACAGGTCCTCCGCCTGAAGCTGAGTCAGTACGAACGGCGCCTCGAAGACGCGCGCCTCCCGCCGGCCGCGCAGGATGCCGGCCCAGACGCGAATCGAATCGGCCAGGATCGTCGTCACGAGCACCACGAAGATGCCGGCGAGCAGCGCGTCGAGCTGGTTGTTGAAGACGACCGCCTGAGTGGCGGCGATCCGCTCCGGCGGGATCGTGCCGGCGTCGAGCGCCGCCTGCAGCGCGCGCGCCTGCGCCAGGAACCCGATGCGCGGCTCGCCGGAGAAGATCTTCTGGTAGCTGGCGGTGTAGGTCACGATGACGAGCCACGTCAGCGGCACGCACGTGATCCACATAAACCTCCACCGGTGCATCTTGATCAGGATCGTGGTGGCGACGCAGAGCGCGACGGCCGCCAGCAACTGGTTGGAGATGCCGAAGAGCGGCCAGAGCGAGTTGATGCCGCCGAGGGGATCGCGGACCCCCTGGATCAGGAAGTAGCCCCAGGCGCCCACGATGGCCGCGCTCGCGCCGATCACGCCCGGCATCCAGCTCGTGCGGCCGAGCGGCTTGTAGACGTGTCCCAGCAGATCCTGAAGCATGAAGCGCCCGACGCGCGTGCCGGCGTCGAGGATCGTCAGGATGAACAGCGCCTCGAACATGATCGCAAAGTGGTACCAGAACCCGATGAACCGCTCGACGCCGCCCACGCGTGCGAAGATGTGCGCCATACCCAGCGCGAGCGAGGGCGCGCCGCCCGTCCGATGCATGAGCGTCGTCTCGCCCACCTGCGACGCGAGCGCGCTCATCTGGTCCTCGGTCACCGGGTAGCCCCAGCCCGAGATGGTGGCCACGGCCGCCGCGGGCGTCGCCCCCACGACGCCCTCCGGTGAGTTGACGGCGAAGAACACGCCGGGCTGAAGCGCGCAGGCGGCCACGAGCGCCATGATGCCCACGTAGCTTTCCAGGGCCATCGCGCCGTAGCCGACCGGCCGCGCGTGTCCCTCTCTGGCGATGAGCTTCGGCGTCGTGCCAGACGAGATGAGCGAGTGGAATCCGCTCACGGCGCCGCAGGCAATCGTGATGAAACAGAAGGGGAAGATCTTGCCGGCGAAGATCGGCCCCGTGCCATCGACGAACCGCGTGAACGCCGGCAACTCCAGATGCGGCTGCACCAGCACGATCCCGATGCCCAGCAGCAGCACCACGCCAAGCTTGACGAAGGTGCTGAGGTAGTCACGCGGCGCGAGCAGCAGCCACACCGGAAGCGCGCTGGCGGCGAACCCGTAGGCGATCACCCCAACGGCCAGCGGCATCGCGCCGTAGTCGAACCACGGCGCGAGCGCCGGGTTCTCAGAGACGGCCTGATCGCCGAGGATGCTGGCCAGGACAAGCACGAATCCGATGAGCGAAACCTCGAGCACCTTACCCGGCCGCCAGTAGCGCAGGTAGAGGCCCATGAAGATCGCGATCGGCATCGTGGCCAGGATCGTGAACGTGCCCCACGGACTTCCCTTGAGCGCATTGACGACGACCAGCGCCACGACGCCGAGGAGGATGATCATGATCAGGAGCACGGTCAGCAAGGCCGTGACGCCGCCGACCGGCCCGATCTCGTCGCGCGCCATCTCGCCGAGCGACTTGCCGTCGCGCCGCATCGAGGCGAAGAGAATCACGAAATCCTGCACGCACCCGCCGACGACCGCGCCGAACACGAGCCAGAGCGTGCCGGGGAGGTACCCGAACTGCGCCGCGAGGGTCGGGCCCACGAGCGGTCCGGGGCCGGCGATCGCCGCGAAGTGGTGACCGAGCACGATCCACTTGTTGGTCGGCTCGAAGTCGTGACCGTTGCGCAACCGCTCGGCCGGCGTCGCGCGGCGATCGTCGAGCGCCATCACGCGCGCGGCGATGAACTTCGCGTAGAAGCGGTAGGCGAGGGCGTAGACACACACGGCCGCCGCGACGAGCCAGATACTGTTGATCGGCTCGCCGCGGTCGAGCGCCACCACGCCGAGCGCGAGGGCGCCCAGGGCGGCGATGGCGATCCAGAGGACGTGAGCCAGAACACTCGCCATCAGGTGATGGAGGCCGGAG
>CAYHSN010000061.1:9034-11316 GCA_964359235.1 uncultured Vicinamibacterales bacterium
GGCGATCCAGAGGACGTGAGCCAGAACACTCGCCATCAGGTGATGGAGGCCGGAGGCCGGGAACCGGAGGCCCATACCTGGAGGCCGGGATTCGGAGGCCGGTCGATGGTGACCCTGATCCCTTGCCCCTCGATCTTGGCCCCCGGTCTCTGGCCTCCGGCCTCCGACTCCGTCAGCGCTCCTGCCTGAGCCAGATGTCCGCTTCGACGATGACCGGCTTCGTGTACTCCTTGCCGCCCACCGCCAGCTTTACGAGATACGTGCCCGGCGCGGCCGGCGGGCCCTGCGGCGGCTCCGCGCCCGGTGGAAGCGGTGGAAGCTGCGGTGGTCGCGGCGGCGCGTCGGCCCTGAGATCCCACCGCGCGCGATTGAGACCGGCCTTGCCCGGCCCGGTCAGGTTACGCACGACCTTGCCCGTGAGATCCGCGATCGTGATCTTCACGTCGCCCGCGGCCGCGGCCGCGAGGTGGTAGCTGATGGCCGTGCCCGGCCGCGGATTCTCGCCGCGCCACTTCTTCGTGCCGCTCGTCACCTGCAGGAGCTGCACGTCCTGCACCCACTGCGTCCCCAGCCGCACGTCGAACAGGTGCGCGTCGGCCTTCATCGCGTCCGCCGAGAGCTGCTGCAGCGGCGTGATGTCGTCGATGATGGAGATGCTCCGGCCGTGCGTGCCGGCGATCAGATCGTTGTCACGCGGGTGGACGAGGATGTCGTCGATCCTGACCGTCGGCAGACCCGTCATGAGCTTCTTCCACTCGCGCCCGCCGTTGAGCGAGACGAACAGCCCGAACTCGGCGCCGAGGTAGAGCAGGTTCGGGTTCTTCGTGTCCTCCTCGATGACGTTCACATTGCCGCGCGGCAGGTTGTTCACGAGCGACTGCCACGTCTTGCCGTCGTCGCGCGTGACGAACACGTACGGGATCCAGTCGTCGTTGCGGTGGTTGTCGAGCGTGACGTAGCAGGTCGCCGGGTCGAACCGCGACGGCTCGACGCGCGACACCTGATAGCTGGTCTTCGGCCCGGGGATGTTCGCGGCCACGTTGGTCCACGTCACCCCGCCGTCCCGGCTCATCTGCACGTTCCCATCGTCGGTGCCCACCCAGATGAGATCGCGGCGGCTCGGCGACTCGGCGAGCGTCGTGATGTTGCCGTAGCTGGCCATGCCGTCGTTCTTCGAGGCCATCGGCTGATCGCCGGCGACGCCCATGATCGCGAGCGTGTTCCGGTCGATCTGTTTCGTCAGGTCCTGACTCGCCGTCCACGTGTCGCCGCGGTTGGTGGACTTGAAGAACTTGTTCGCGCCCGTGTAGATGGTGCTCGGATCGTGCGGCGAGATCTGGATCGGCGTCTGCCAGTTCCAGCGGTACGTCTCGCCCTGCGGCGGCTCGGGCACGATGTTGCTCGTCTGCGGCTGTTGCTGCTGGAAGCCGCTCGGCGGCTGGCCGGGTTGCGGCGGCCTCGGCCGCGCCCGCGGCCGGATGGTCGCCCGCTCGCCCGTGCGCAGGTCGAGCCGCGACATGTTCCCGTTCTGCGATTCCGTGTATACGATGTTGTAGTCGGTCGGGTCGATGAGCGCGTAGAAGCCGTCGCCGCCGCCGATCCGGTACCAGTCGGCGTTGGTGATGCCGTTGGCGCTGCGCGTCGCGCTCGGCCCGCAGAAGCTGCCGTTGTCCTGCAGGCCGCCGCAGACGAAGTACGGCTTCCGCATGTCCGCGCCCACGGCGTAGAACTGACCGACGGCGATGGTGTTGACGAAATCCCACGTGTCGCCCTGATCCCAACTGATGTCGATGCCGCCGTCGTTGCCCAGAATCAGATGGCTGGCGTTGCGCGGGTTGATCCACATCGCGTGGTGGTCGCCGTGGCCGAACCCGCTCAGCGTGCGAAACGTCTTCCCGCCATCGATTGACTTGTAGAACGGCGCACCCATCGTGTAGACGATGTCGGGGTTGGTCGGGTCGATGCGGATCTGGCTGTAATACATCGGGCGGTTGTTGTTGTTGCTCATGATCCGCCACGTCTTGCCCTTGTCGTCGGACCGCCAGACGCCGCTGCGCGCCGGATCGACTTTCTCCGGCGGCGGCTGGCCCGGGGGGGCCGCCGGCGCTTGGACTTCAGCGCCCGTGCCCGCGGTCGGCCCGACTTCAATCTGTGCGTACACGATCATCGGATTCGAGGAGGCGACGGCGAGACCAATCCGGCCGAGCGGGCCGGCGGGCAGGCCGTTGCCCTCGAGCTTCGTCCACGTCTTGCCCGCGTCGATCGTCTTCCAGATCGCGCTG
>CAYHSN010000062.1:0-11300 GCA_964359235.1 uncultured Vicinamibacterales bacterium
TCCGGCGCCGACCGCGGCCGCCGGCGACGACGACAACGAGGCGTGGGCCGGGTAGAGAGGTGTCGCGCCGCAGGGAGGTGTAGCGCAGCCCTTCAGGGCTGCCCGGGAGAGTCGACCTCGAGCCCTGCGCGACGACACACGAGCGGACGGTGGCAGCGCGTCGCCTCTGAGGCAGACAGTCCATCAGGAGTCGGACAATGAGGATGAACCGCCGCGAGGTGATCAGGGCGGCAGGTCTTGCGGCTCTCGGAGTGGCTGTCGGGCCGGCGTGTGCGATGCGGAGCGCACCGCCCGCGCGTGTCACGCGTCCCCCGCGGCGGTTCGCGAAGGTGCGTGTCTCACCCGATCGCGTCACGCGCATCGTCGTCGGCCTGCGGCCGTATCGCCCGACGGGCTTCGTCGTCCGCACCGATCGCTTCGACTCGAAGGTCGTGATCCACAACTACGGGCACGGCGGGGGCGGCATCACGCTGTCGTGGGGCTCGGCGCAACTGGCCGTCGAGCAGGCCGCCGAGACCGCACACGACACGTTCGCCGTGCTCGGTTGCGGCGTCATGGGCCTCTCCACGGCGCGCCTGCTGCAACGGCGCGGTGCGACGGTCACGATCTACACGAAAGACCTGCCGCCGCAGACGACGTCGAACATCGCCGGCGGGCAGTGGTCGCCGGCGGGCGTCGCGGATCGCGACAAGCGCACGCCCGCCTGGAACGCGCAGTTCGAGCGCGCGGCGCGGTTCTCGCACTGGTTTTTCCAAGACATGATCGGCGGCTACTACGGCGTGCGCTGGATCGAGAACTACGTCTGTCAGAAGAAGCCGTTCGAGCCATCGCAAAGCGCCATCGATGACCTGTATCCCGAGTCGAGAGCGCTCGAGCCAGGCCAGCATCCGTTCCCCGCGCCCCACGTCCGGCAGTTCACGACGATGCTCGTCGAGCCGGCGCCGTATCTGAACGCGGTGATGCGGGACTTTCTGCTGGCGGGCGGGAAGATCGTGACGCGCGAGTTCCGCGATCGCGCCGAGGTGCTCGCGCTCGACGAGCCGGCGATCGTGAACTGCACCGGCCTCGGCGCGCGCGCGCTCTTTGGCGACGAGGAGCTGACGCCGGTCAAGGGCCAGCTCACCGTCCTCCTCCCTCAGCCCGAGATCGACTACATCGTCATCCACGAAGACCTCTACATGTTCCCGCGTGAAGACGGCATCCTGCTGGGCGGCACGCGGGAGCGCGGCGTCTGGACGCTCGATCCCAACCAGGAAGCCGCGACGAAGATCCTGGACGGGCACCGGACGTTTTTCGACGCGATGAGCTGAGAGCCTGAGAAGAAATCGCCCCGTACGTAGCGCGCATCTTCAGATGCGCCCGACAGGCCGGACTAAAGTCCGGCGCTACGGCGATTTCTTCTCAGGCTCTGAGTCGCCGGATCGCGCCGCAGGGCTGCTTTGTCGGGCAGCCCTGAAGGGCTGCTTGGCCGGGCAGCCCTAAAGGGCTGCGCTACACTGAAGAGACTCGCTCCGCGCGGCGGAGCCATGTTCGGAGGTCATGCGAGTGCCAATCGATCTGCGCAGCGACACGGTCACGCTGCCCACGCCAGCCATGCGAAAAGCCGTGGCCGAGGCCGAGGTGGGCGACGACGTCTACGGCGAGGACCCGACGGTCAACCGCCTGGAGGCGGTGGCCGCCGAGATGACCGGCAAGGCGGCGGCGGTCTTCGTTCCGAGCGGGACGATGGGCAATCTGGCGTCGCTGCTGGCGCACGCGGCGCGCGGCCAGGGCGTGATCCTCGGCGACGAGGCGCACATTTTTCACTACGAGTGCGGCAGCGCGTCGGCGCTCGGCGGGCTCATCTACCAGACGGTGCCGACCAAGCCGAACGGGACGCTGCCGCTGGATCTCGTCGAGTCGGCGATTCGGCCGCCGGGCGCCGACTATCACCTGGTCCGCACGGGCGTCATCTGCCTCGAGAACACGCACAATCGGTGTGGCGGCGCGGTCCTCAGGCCGGACTACTGCGCCGCGGTCGCGGGGCTGGCCGCGCGGCACGGCCTGCCGATCCACCTCGACGGGGCGCGCATCTTCAACGCGTCGGTGGCGCTCGGCCGGCCGGTCACCGACTGGACGCGGCACGTCACGTCGATGCAGTTCTGCCTGTCCAAGGGTCTCAGCGCGCCCGCCGGATCGCTGATCGTTGGCGACGCCGCGTTCATCGATCGCGCGCGGCGAACTCGCAAGATGCTGGGCGGGGCGATGCGGCAGGTCGGCGTGCTCGCGGCGGCCGGGCTGGTGGCGCTCCGCGAGATGGTGGATCGGCTGGCCGAGGATCACGCGAACGCGAAGATGCTGGCCGAAGGGCTCGCGAACACGACCGGCATCTCGATTGATCCGTCAACGGTCGAGACCAACATCGTCATCTTTCGGCTGCCCGATGCCGAACGAGCCGAGGCGTTTCGCGCCGCTGCGCGTCGTGAGGGCGTGCTGCTGTCGGTCGTCGGCGGGGGACGTCTGCGCGCGGTCACGCACTACGGGATCACGGCGGAGGATTGCCGCACGACGCTCGACGCGATGCGACGCGCGCTGCGGTCGTAGGGGCCGACCTTGGTCGGCCCGCCGAGCCTCGTGTTCGGGCCGAGCCCTTCGACGCCTCTCAGGGCATGCAAGCTCGGCCCCTACTCGCGGAATTCCGGAGGGCTCTTGTGGCGTAGGGCCGCGAGCGTGGTAGGGCGTCGTCGTAGGGCGCGACTTCAGTCGCGCCGCCGGGGCCGGACTGAAGTCCGGCCCTACGACTTCGGCACCACCACGAACCCGATTCCCAGCTTCGACGCCAGGCCGTTCACCTTCGCGAGGTCGGCGGAGATGAGCGTGTCAAACTGTCCGAGGTAACCGTTCAGCTCCTTTTCCTGTTCGGCGAGCACCTCGCGCACGCCCTCGGTGGGCGCGCCGCTGCCGTCGCGCGCCCAGTCGAAGAGCGGCGCCAGGCGCGAGTAGAGACGCGCGCCGCCTTTCATCGCCAGGATGTCGTAGACGACCTCAGCCGTTGGATTGTGGATCTTGTCCTCGAGCTCGGTCAGCCTCTTGATGATGGCTTCCGACGCGCTGACCAGCTCCTTCGCGCGCGCGTCGTGCTTCAACACGGCATTCCGATCCTGGAGCTGCTGACGAATCGACCGAATCGACTCCACCATCTCCGTCAGGCGCGTGAGATCGTCGCGAACCTGCAGGACGAACGTCACCTGCGCGTCGAGATCCGCCGGTGCAATCTTCGTCCGCGGGTCTGGCAGCACCTTCACCGGTGTCGAGAGCGATTTCCCCCCGGCGGTCAGCTTGACCGTGTACGTGCCAGGCGACACCATGGGGCCGACCGAAGGCTCGCCGGCGTCGAGCCTGCCGCCCTTGATCTTCTTCGCGCCATCGTGGCGCAGGTCCCACACGCCGCGCTGCACGCCCTCGTCCGCGGGGAGCGCCGCCTTCTTCAGCGCTTCCTTCTCACGCTCCTCGTTGTCGGCGGCGCCGTCGGGATCGCGCGGCGTGCTGCTGAGCCTGCGGACGGGCTTCCCCTGCGCGTCCGAGATCTCGATCGTGACCTCGCCCTTCGGCTTCTCCTTCATGAAGTAATGGATGGCTGCGCCGCGGGGCGGGTTGTCGCCGTTCGGGCCGCGCGCCCACGAGCCGCCGCCGTACTCCCAACGGATCGAGTCCGCGACGGGGAAGAGATGAATGTCAGCCTCCTTCACCTTCGCCGACATCTCCCGAACCGGGATGAGGTCGTCCAGGATCCAGATCGATCGACCGTGCGTGCCGACGACGAGGGTGTCGTCCTTCACGACGAGATCGTGCACCGCCACGGTCGGCAGGTTCAGTTGCAGCAGGTCCCACGTCGTCCCGTCGTCGGTCGAATACATCACACCGCGCTCGGTGCCGAGGTAGAGCAGCCCGCGCCGCCTGGGATCTTCGCGAACGGCGTGCAGGTAGACATCCTGCGGCAGCTTCCCGTCGAGCCGCGTCCACGTCGCTCCGTAGTCGCTCGTCTTGTAGAGGTACGGGCGCATGTCGTCGAGCCGGTGCGCGTCGACGACGACGTAGGCCGTCGTCGCGTCGAAGGGCGAGGGCTCGATGATGCTGACCGTGCCCCACTCGGGGAAGCCTGGCATCGCCGGTGTGACGTTCGTCCAATTCTTCCCGCCGTCCCGCGTCACGTGCACGAGGCCATCGTCGCTGCCCGCCCAGATGAGGTCCTTCTGCTTCGGCGACTCGGCGATCGCGAAGACGGTGCCGTAGGTTTCGACGCCGGTGTTGTCGCCGGTGATTGGACCACCGGCCCACTTCTGCTTCGATGTGTCGTTGCGCGTGAGGTCGGGGCCGATCGCGGCCCAGGTCCGCCCGCCGTCGGCCGTCCGGAAGATGATCTGCGCGCCGTGGAAGATGACCTTCGGATCGTGCGGCGACAACGCGATCGGCGCGGTCCACTGGAAGCGGTATTTCATGTCCTCGCCGCCGTGGCCCGACGGGTTCTCGGGCCACGCGCTGACGTTGCGCGACATCCCGGTGCGATGGTCGTAGCGCGAGAGATAGCCGAGGTACTCGCCCGCGTACACGATGTTCGGATCGGACGCGTCCGAGACGACATGGCCGGCCTCGCCTCCGCCAACGCGGTGCCAGTCGCTGAGCGCAATGCCGCGGCCGACCAGGCTGTTGCTCGGGCCCTGCGCGGTGCCGAGGTCCTGCATCGCGCCGGCGACATGGTACGGGGAGCGCGTGTCCACCGACACATGGTAGAACTGGCTGATTGCGAGCGGCGGCGAGAACCAGTGCTCGCCGCCGTCGGTCGTCATGGTCACTCCGCCGTCGTTCGCGCCGATCATCCGTTTCGGATTCGTCGCGTCGATCCACACATCGTGGTGATCGCCGTGCTGCATCCCCTTGACGAACACGATCGTCTTGCCGCCGTCGATCGTCTTGAGCATCGGCACCTGCGGGAACCACACGATGTCGGGATTGCGCGGGTCGACGGTGAGCGTGGAGTAGTACCACGCGCGCTGCCGAAGGCCGCGGTACCCGCTCGCGCGCGTCCACGTCTCGCCGCCATCATCCGAACGGAAGAGGCCGCCTTCTTCGGCCTCGATGAGCGCGTACACCCGGCGGCCATCCGACGGCGCCACGGCCACGCCAACCTTGCCCCACACCCCGCTTGGCAGGCCCTTCTCGCGCAGCTCCTTCCATGTGTCTCCGCCGTCGCGCGACACGCAGAGGCCGCTGCCGGGGCCGCCGCTCTTGAGATCCCAGGGAGACCGGCGCGCTTCCCAGAAGCCCGCGAACAGAATGCGTGGGTTGGAGGGATCCATCGCGACGTCCGACGCGCCGGCGTCGGCGTTCTTCTTGAGGACCTGCTGCCAGGTCTTGCCGCCGTCGCGCGTGCGGTACACGCCGCGCTCGGGGTTGGGTCCGAACGCATGACCGAGCACCGCGGCGAACGCGACGTCAGGGTTCGCCGGGTGTACGACCATCGTCCCGATCTGGCCCTCCTGCTTCCAGACGTGCGTCCAGGTCTTGCCCGCGTCGGTCGACTTGTAGATGCCGTTGCCGGCGGCCACGTTGCCGCGGATGTTCGCCTCGCCCGAGCCGACGTAGATGACGTTCGGGTCCGCGGGCGCGACGGCGATCGAGCCGATCGAGGAGATCGGCTGGTCGCCGAAGATCGACGCCCACGTCTGGCCGCCATCGGTCGACTTCCACACACCGCCCGACGCGGTCGCCGCGTAGTACGTGTTCGGATCGCCCGCGACGCCGGCGGCGCGCGACACCCGGCCGCCCGCCGCGGGGCCGATGGAGCGGTATTTGAGCGGCTTGAATTCTTTGGGTCCGGTGACGCGTTCTGCGTCTGGCGGCGCCGTCTGCGCGTGGACGAGCGCGAGCGCGGCGAAGATGAACAGGGAGGCCAGGAAGGATCGACGGAGCGTCTGCATGAGCGCCACACCTCGGGAAAGACAAACGGGAGATTCTAGATCGAATCAGAGCTGGTACATTGAAGATTTGGTGATTGCAGATTGGAGGATTGATTGGGGAATTGCAGATTGAGTGATTGAAGAATGAATTGATCGATTGAGGGCTTGGCGACAGTGGGCGGGGCGAAGACCGATAACCCGAAAGACCGTTCGTTCTCCATCGACCGAAGAACGCGCGAACCTCACTCGGCAATCAGCAATCAATTCGCCAATCCTTCAATCGTCAATCCTTCAATCAATCCCCCAATCTCCAATCACCCAATCTTCAATGCCCGCGTCAGTGATCCATCCCCTGATCGTCCCCCGCCGGCCCGGCGCCAGCGGCGGGTTTCTTGAACCACGACGCGTCCGACACGTAGCTGGCGGTGAGCTGCTCGAGGCGCGCCATGTCGGCGGTTGACATCGGCTTGAAGTCGCGCGCCACCGAGATGTTCTCCTCGAGCTGCGCGACATTGTCAACGCCGACGATGACCGTGCTGACGGGGAGGGTCATGACGTAGCTCAGCGCGTCCCTCATCGACGTGATGCCGCCCTCCTTGAAGAGACGGCCGCGCGCCGGAATCTTCATCGCGATGACGCCCATCTGTTTCTTGTTGGCGAGCGGGAGCAGGGTGTCGATGAACGACAGCCGGTGTTTGTCGGCCGGGTTGAGCGCCATCAGGATGGTGTCGAACGGGAAGCGCTCGATGCCGCGGATGAGCACGTCCGGATCGTAGTGGCCCGTGATGCCGAGGAATCGGACCATCTTCTGGTCCCGCGCCTGTTGCAGCGCCTCGATTGCGCCGCCTTTCGCGAAAATCTGGTCGAGGTCCTCGTCGCGCATGACGTTGTGGAGCTGCCAGAGGTCGAGGTGGTCGGTCTGCAGCCGCTTGAGGCTCTCGTCGAGGATCTTGAGCGACCCGTCGCGGGTGCGGTCGCGGGTCTTCGAGGCCAGGAACACCTCCTTGCGGCGCGTCTTCAGCACCTCGCCGTAGTAGGTTTCGCTGATGCCGCGGCCGTACCCGGCCGCCGTGTCGAGGTAGTTCACGCCGAGGTCGATCGCGCGGTTGACGATCGCGACCGACACGTCCTGCGTCCCCGGCTTCTCGATGACGGCCTGGCCGCCGAGGCTGAACAAGCGGGCCTTGTGGCCGGTGCGGCCGAACGGGCGCTCGGGCATGCCGGGCGCCGCGAGCGGGACGGCGCTCCCGAGCGCCATGGCCGCCGCGCCGGCTGTGCTGACTTTCACGAACTCGCGACGGGTGAGTTCTGTCATGGCGGTCTCCTTAGCGTCAACCATCGAGAGGCGCTAAACAATTACGATCGACGATGCGTGAGGTCGGATGCGGCACATGAGCGTCACGGCATCGTCCGGCCGGCGGCGAAGTGCCGGTCGTACCACGCCAGGCTCCGATCGATGACGTCGACCACGTGCCGCGTCTCGCGGATGCCGTGGCCCTCGCGCGGGTAACGCACCAGGATGGCCTCGACGCCAACGTCCCGGAGCGCGATGTAGAACTGCTCGGCTTCCGCGATGGGCACGTCGTTGTCGTTCTCGCCGTGCACGAACATCGTCGGCGTCTTCACGTTCGCCACGTACCGAAGCGCCGACCGCTTCCACAGGAAATCCATCAGGTGCATCGCGTCGCCGGCGGCCGCCGGCGTCTTGCCCGCCGGCCACGTCTGGTGCGGGAACAGGCCGAATTCCACGGCGAGGTAGTCGTGGTAGTAGGCCATGTAGTTGAAGCTCACCAGGTTGGCGATGCTCGCCGCGGGAATCGCCGCCTTGAAGCGATCCGTCTGTGTGATCAGCCAGTTAGTGAGCTGGCCGCCGTAGCTGCCGCCCTCGATTCCGAGCCGGCTGGCGTCGAGCCACGGGTACTTCGCCAGGGCTGCGTCGACGCCCGCGAGGACGTCCTTCGCCTCGCCGCCGTTCTGGTCGCTGAAGATGGCGTCGGCGAAGGCCTGGCCGTACCCGGTCGACCCGCGGTAGTTCACCATCAGGACCGCGAACCCGTGCGCCGCGTAGATCTGCGCCTTCGCGTTGAAGGTGGGGCCCTGCTGGCCGTGCGGCCCGCCCTTGATCATCGCGATGAGCGGGTACTTTCGCGCCGGATCCACGTTGAGAGGCTTCGTCAGAAAGGCCTCGACGGGCGTGCCGTCAAAACTCTTGAAGGCCAGCGACTCGACCTCCGCGATGGCCTTCGTGCCGAGCAGCGCCCGGTTGAACGCCGTCACGGCCCGCGGCGCCACGGAGTCTCGCTTGACGTACAGCTCTGCCGGCCCTGACGGCGTTTCCAGCGCGTACGCGAGCAGCCCGCCGGTCGCGACCGACCACGACCCGACGCGGCCTTGCTCAGTCGCGCCCGGCACCACCACGCTTGGCGCGGCGGCGTCGAGCCCGAACCGGGAGAGCCGCACGCTGCCGCGTTCCTGCACGGTCGCCAGCACGGCGCGGCCGTCGGGCGTCCACTGGGGCGCGCCCTGGCGGTTGTCGAGCCGGCCCAGCTCGCGCCGGTTCGTGCCGTCGGCATCGATCAGCCAGACGTGCGTGTCCTCCATCGTCGTCTCCGACGACGTGAGGTCGCGCGTTGTCCCGAGATAGGCGAGTGTCAGCCCGTCCGGCGACCAGACGGGGCGATACTCGGCGTTCTTGGTGCTGGTGAGGCGCCGCTCCGTCCCGTCGGCCACTTTCACGACGAACAGGTCGTAGTTGAAGAACCGATCCGGGTCGGGCTCCCGGTTCGAGACGAACACGATCTCGTCGCCCCTGGGCGACCAGTCGATCGAGTGCTCGTAATACGTGCCGCTCGTGAGCTGGCGGACCTGCCTGGTCGCGACGTCGACGACGAAGATGTGCAGCCGGCGGTTGTCGTTGAACCGCGTCAGCCCTTCCGACGCCGTCGGCTTGTACACGTAGCGCGTGATCACCATCGGATCGCCGTTCGCGTCGTCGGTCTCGGGACCCGGCGTGGCGGAGATGAACGCGATCTGCTTTCCGTCCGGCGACCACGCGAGGCGCTCGCCGGCGGACGGCAACGGGTGGTTGGTGCCGCGCACGGGCGCCAGAAACGTCGCCTGCGATCCATCCGGTCGCGAGATCATGACCCCGCCGTCTTCGTCCTCGCGCCCGAAGTGGGCAATCCACTGTCCATCGGGCGACCAGCGCGGTCCGGATGCCGCGTCCTCGTCGGATCCCAGCCGCGTCGATCGGCCGCTCGCGGCATCGTGGATCCAGACCTGCGAGTACGGCCGGCCGGGCCGGTCGCTGTTCTGGATGCTGTAGGCGATGCGCGCGCCGTCAGGCGAGGCCTGCACGTCGCCGACCGACTTCAACTGGTAGAGATCCGTGCTCGAGAGCGCCGAGCGCTGCGCGCCGACACTCGGCGACACCACCACGGCGAGGCCCACGATCACCGGAGAAACACGGAAGAGGAGGCCAGAGAACCCGCGCATGCCGCACCTGCCTTTGCGCACCGGAGTGGTAGACACCACGATGGTGGATCGTGGTCGCCCCGAATCGGCTCAGCACGAGAAGCCCCCGGCGCACCTTCGCTGCTAGTGCACGATCGGCTGCTGAATCCGCACGCCGAAGTCGCCGACGATCGGGTCCGTCAGCTTCGTGAAGTCGTCGAAGCGCATCCGGATCGCATCGACGTGGGTGCCCGCGTTGAAGACGATCTCCGGATCGCTCGCGAGCGAGCGGTCGACGAAGACGCGCTGGCCGTACAGACAGCCGAATGGCGGCATGGCGCCCGGCTCGCAGTCGGCATAGATCGGCGCCAGCTCCTTCTCGGTCGCGAGCCGCACCTTCGTCGCGCCCGCCAGACGCTGCAGCCGTTCGGTGTCCACGTTGAAGAGCGCCGGCAGTACGGCCAGGATCGGCTGGTCATCGGCGAAACAGACGACCGTCTTCGCCCACTCGCGGCCAGGGACGTGGGCCACCGCCGCTTCCTCCTGGGCCGTGTAGGCCTTCCGGTGCGTGAGTGTCTGGAACGGAACGCCCCGTTCCGTGAGGAACTTCTCGATGGAGGCGGGAATGGACATGACAACCTCCTTGATCTCAGTTGGCGGGGTGCGGGGCCCCTTCGCCCCGCGCCGCTCCGCGCTCAGTCACACAGATTTTCGGCGCGCCCGGGCGGGGCGGACGACGGGAATCCGGCAGCAGCGCGGACCCTTGCTCGTCCGCGCCAGCTCGGGGCGCCTGGATTCTACCAGCAATTCCACGTCGTGGATCAGCGCCGTTCACCGGAGGGCCGCCGCCGTTGGCCGGAACGGGCGAGCGTGAACCCACGCCGGCCCGTAATGTGAGGGCAGGAGGGGAAAGGACACCATCATGACATCGCACACCGACACCGCCGGTCGACTCGTCACGGGCCTCCTGCTCGTGGGGCTGGGCGGCCTGTTCCTCGCTCACAACCTCGACGTGCTCGATGCCAGACCGTACCTTCGCTACTGGCCGGCCGGCCTCATCGCGATCGGCGTCGCCTCGCTCGTGCAGGCCTGCGGCGCGAGCGGGCGCATCGCCGGCGTGATCTGGATCGCGGTCGGGAGCTGGCTCCTGCTCGAGGACTTCGATCTCGTCCACATGAGCCCCTGGGATCTGTGGCCGCTTCTGCTGGTGCTCGGCGGCGTGGAGCAGAAGACCCGCTTGACGGCGGGGGAGCGATCGCCGCGGCTCGTCGTGCGCGGTCTGGTGATCATGGGGGGCGTCGAGATCAAGAACTGACAACTGACGACTGACGACTGACGACTGACACAACTGGCGACTGGGAACTGGCGCCCATGCATCCCATCCTGGCGCGCAAGTCGCGCCTCATCCTCTACCTCGCGCTCTGGGTGCTGCTTGGCGCGTCGCTCGCCGCCCTGCTGGTGCAGACGACCGCGCTCGGCCTGGCCGAGGCGCTCGCGCTCGCGGTGCCGCTCGCCATCGTCTACGCCTTCGTGTGCCTACCTCGTGATCGCCTTCGAGCGGTCGCGGGACGCGGAAACCCACGGGCTGTCGCTGAAGGTGCTCGCGCGCGAGGCGGAGCTTCGGGCGTTGCGCGCGCAGATCGATCAGCACTTTCTCTTCAACAGCCTGAGCGTCGGCGCCGAGGAGCGGATCGCGATCGTCGACGAAGTGTCGCTGGCCGAGCGGTTCCTGGCGATCGAGCAGGACATCGAGCGGCTGGCGCGCGTCGAGCTGTACGCCAAGGACAGCCGCGTCGCCATCCTGCGCGACGGTACGAAGCTGCCGCTCAGCCGGGCGGGGTACGCCAGGCTCAGCCAACCTTGATGCGTCAAAACCCACCGCCGTTTCGAGAGCGATGCTGTCCTGGCCGC
>CAYHSN010000063.1:0-7912 GCA_964359235.1 uncultured Vicinamibacterales bacterium
CCTTCCGTGGTACTTCCGTGGCCATTCCTACCCAGGCGCTTTCGGCAACGGCCCCGCGCCGCCGCCGCGCCCCGTGTCCCTCATATGGCGGGGACCCCCGGACTCCGCTCTTCGAGCTTCGTCCAGGGTCGCCGGAGCCTTAGCGGAGGCGCCTGCACCCCGCCAAGCGCGCTCGCGTCCAGTTCGTTCCTCGTTCCTCGTTCCTCGTTCCTCGTTACCGGTTACTCGTTCCTCGTTCCTCGTTACCCCGGTCCCTTCGGTGGCGGCCCCGCGTCGGCGGTCTCCTCGCTGAAGGGGGAGCCCTCCCGGCCCGGCCGCGCTTCGACCAGACCATTCTTCTCGAAGTCGATCACGAGCGGCGGCGGCTCGTTCTCGATGAGGTAGTCGAACTCGCGCCGGAACTGGTCGAGCGAGAGCCCGGCGGTCGCGGCGAACTTGGCCAGCTCGTGCGGATCCTCGAAGTCGTCGCGCCGCAGCCGGATCATGTAGCGCCGCGCGATCGCGTAGCGCGTCGAGTGGATGTCGACCAGCCGGATGCGCGCGCGGCCGGTCTGCGGATCGAGCAGCTCCCGGAACGGAATGGGCACGAAGTGGCCGCCCTGCATCGAGATCATGACGGCGTTGCCGCCCGAGAGCAGGTACTTCGCCGCGCAGTACCCGAGGTCGCGCGTGTATTCCATGTCGACGGGAATCGGGTCCGCGCAGCGGAGCTCGTACCCGATGTTCTTCGCCACAATCGTCGTCTTGATGCCGAACGGCTCGAGGCGTTTGGCCACGAGCGCCTTCAGGATCTCGCCGAGGTTCACCTCGGCGATCCGCACGTGGCCGTGCGCGTCACGCTCCACGTTGTCGAGCGCTGCGAGCTCCGACGGATCGATCCCGAGCACGAGCCCCTCGGCGATGACGGCCAGACCGTCTCGCCGGCCGTAGCTCAGGCGCTTGACGATCGCGCCGACCAGCGTGTCGACGACCTCCCGCAACCGGATGCGCTGCGCCTGGAACTCCTCGGGAATGAGCGTCAGGGTCGCGCCCGCGGCCTTGCCGATGCCGAGCGCGAGGTGACCCGCCTTCCGGCCCATGGCGACCACGAAGTACCACCGCGAGGTCGTCTTCGCGTCGACCATCAGATTCTTCACGATGTCCACGCCGTTGTGCCGCGCGGTCTGGAACCCGAAGGTGTCGACGTGCGACGGCAGATCGAGATCGTTGTCGATCGTCTTCGGCACGTGCACGACGCGAATCCGGCCGGCGGCCTTCTCCTCGAGTTTCATCGCGGAGAACGCCGTGTCGTCGCCGCCGATCGTGATGAGCATCGAGACGTTCAGGCGCAGGAGCGAAATGACCGTGTTTTCCAGGTGGGCGGGATGCTCCGTCGGGTTGTTGCGCGAGATGCCGATGAAGGAGCCGCCCCGGAAGTGAATGCGGCTGATCTTGTCGATGGTGAGCGTCTCGACGTAGTCGATGTGGCCCTGGCTGAGCCACTCGAAGCCGTCGCGGATGCCCACCACCTCGACGCCCTCCAGGACGGCCCGGATGGTCGCGGCGCCGATGACGCTGTTGATGCCCGGGGCGGGCCCTCCGCCGACCAGGATGCCGAGTCTCTTCTGCTGGCTCACACCGACCCTCCACCCGGGGCTGTCCGGCTTGGTGACGACCAGCAGCCCCCTGTCATGATACCCGGACGCGCAACGCCATGTGGGACGGCCGGCCGGGAAGAGAACTTGCAAGGGTTTCTGGCAGCCAGATGGCGGGGTCCGTTGGCGGATTCGGCTAACCCGCGTGCTGTCAGGACATTGCCGAGCTGGGTCCCGGTCCGCCGCCTGGGTGGTGCCGGGTCTGGTGTGATCTAGTCTGGGCCATAGCGTGTCTCAGGTCGGAACACCTGCCGCTTGTCGCTTGCGTCGCAGTGTTCCGGTTTGGATAATGACCATGGTCGAGCGTTGGCGTAGCCTGGTGCGCGCGTAATGCAGATCTGGCAGCGCAACCACGCCGGGGGCAACATCAGCACCCGGGTCATCCGGGTGACTGACACGGTCTTCCA
The DNA here is from genome assembly GCA_964359235.1 of uncultured Vicinamibacterales bacterium. Taxonomy (GTDB): domain Bacteria; phylum Acidobacteriota; class Vicinamibacteria; order Vicinamibacterales; family JAHECP01; genus CAYHSN01. The sequence goes on from CAYHSN010000063.1 coordinate 2,042, forward strand.
CGCCGAGGCGACGGATCTGCGCGAAGTGCTCGCGACGCTGAATGACCGCCTGCGCCACTCGCTCGAGCTCGCCGAGGCCCGCGCCGACGAGATGGCGCGAGAGCAGTTCCAGCATCAGTGCCATCCCCGCCAGTGCGACGACTGGCACCTCGTGAGCGAGGCGGCGGTGCACGGGGAGCGCTATCCCCTGACCCGGCCCGGGTTGCCCCCGACCCCCGAACCGCCCGACAACGTGCTCATCGTGAGACGCGGACGGACGGCGTGGGCCGACTTCCTGCTGCGCCGTCTCGGCACAGTGAGCGAGCACGTTCAGTTCCTGTGGGATCGCCGGTACGGCGAGCGGCGCCGCCAGCGCGCCTCCGTCGAGGCGGATCGCCGCGGGAGCAATCGCCGGGGGCCGATGCCGCCGGTCTGGAACAACCTCAACTTCATCCTGGTGTATTCCCTGGATCCGCGCCGCTGACGCTCAGTGCGCCCGCCGGCCGGCTGCACGGCTCGCCCCCTCCTGAGGATCCGGTGAGCGCGCGCGAAGACGCGCAGGCCTGCGAGCGCCGGGTCAGATTGCGCCGATGCCTGACAGCGAAGGCTTCACGTCCGCTCCGCGCGCGAGTGTCGCGCGCAGCCGGCGTTCGTACTCGACCATCCGGCGTTCGATATCGGCGATCGCCTGCCGGCGTCTCACCAGCGCCTCGCGATACCGCTTGAGGGCATAGTCGATCGTCTCCAAGCGGAGCGCGATCGAGCCCGCGGGCCGGTTTTCGTCGATGTCCTTGAAGGCGAAGTACGGCGTGCCCGACGCTTCGACGATCTCCTCGATCGTGGAGTAGATCGGGGCATCGTGTCCGCACTTGAAGTTCGACAGCTCGACGGCGACGAGGTTCGGATGCCGCGCGGTGAACTTTGCCGCCCAGATCTTCTGGTTGCTGCTCTCCGAGAAGGAGTTCTTCCACACGTCGGAGATGTCGAGCGGGTGGCTGATGACCCCTGCCCGGACTTCGTCTCCGAAGAGCCGCTCGAGCAGGTCGTCGTCGAGCGGGAGCGTGCTCTGCGAGAACACCGGGTAGCCGAGCTTCTGCAGGTCTTCGGCAATGCCGTGATTCAGGCCGGGGTCGTGATGATACGGCCGTCCCAGCAGGACGATCCCGATCCGATCGTCGCGCTCGAGCGCGTCGAGCGCCTCCCGTGCGGCGCGGCGGGTGCGCGCCTCGTACTCGGCCAGCGCCGCATGGCCCGCGCCGATCGCGCGCTCGTGCTCCTCCCACGACAGGCCGAGCACCGGACTCCACGCCTCGAACATCTGCCGCGTGAACAACCGGCGGTCCGCGAGGTTCAGCATCGGATCCATGTAGCGGATCCCCAGCCGCGCGAAGACATCGTCTTCCTTCGTGTACGCCGCCCTGACGGTCTGGGGCGTGAGGGCCACGGTCGGGCAGGCGTTGCTCGCAAGCGTGGTGGCGAGCGGCGAGGGCAGGTCGTCGACCATCGGGAAGAAGATGCAGGTGAGCGGCGCCCGCCGGTGCTTCACCGTGATCAGGTTGTGCACGTGCGCCAGGGCGACCTTCGAGGGGAAGCACGGATCGATGGCGCCGCGGCTGGCGCCGCTCCTGTACATCTCGATGCCGGTGAAGTCCGAGTAGACGATGTTGCGGGCGGCGACGCCGAGACTCTCCAGGTACGCGCTGAAGAGCGGCGCGCAGGCGTACATGTTGAATACGCGCGGGATGCCGACCCGCACCGAGTTGCGGGCGCGCATCAGGGCGACGCGCCGGCGCGTTGTCGTGCTCCAGGCGCGCGACGGAATCGGATCGGCCGCGCGTTCCGGGCGCGTGGGCTTCCACACCTCGCGCGCCGCCATCGCGACCAGGTTGGGCGTTGTCGCCTTCACCGCGTCGACAGCGGCCTTGATGTCGCGCATCCGGCCGACGTCCTCGGCGGCGCCCTTCTCGCAGCTCGCGACGATCAGGCGCCGTTCGGCCGATGTCTCGCTGTTTGGCGCCGCGCCTCCGGCAGCGTTCTCGGCGGCGATCCCGACGTCGACGAAGGTCCGTAGGCACGCGTTCTTGCAGTAGTGGCAGCGCGTCTGCTCGTCGCACCGCGTGCGATAGGTGATGCGCTCGGCGGCGTCCAGACCGATGAAGCGGGTCTGCCGTCCGTTTCGCCACAACCGGATGGCTTCGAGCGCGGCCCCGATGGCGCCCGCCTCCCCGGCGTGCTCGTGCACGACGATGTGCGGCTCGCGGCCCTGTCCGCGGAAGTTCTCCCGGATGAAGTCGACCTGGGCCTTGACCGCCGCCAGGTTCCGTTGCGTGCCGCCCTGCAGGACGAAGCGCGAGCCGAGCCTCGCCAGGTTGGGCGCCTTCGCCACGTACAGAAAAACGTTCTTCGGCAGGACGGCCGCCAGCCCGGCCAGAATCTCCTCGGGCCGCCAGCCGTGCCGCTGAACGTTCGCGATCTCGGACTGGAGGAAGAGCACGCAGCCGTACCCGAAGACCGGCATGACCCTGGCCGAGAACGCCGCGTCCGCGTACTGCTCGACCGGGCAGCCGAACGAGTCGGCAATCGCCTGGAGGAAGTACCCGTTGCCGGCCGAGCATTGGGTGTTGAGCCGGAAATCCTTGACGCGCCCGTTTCGGAGCATGATGAGCTTGATGTCCTGGCCGCCGACGTCGACGATCACATGCGGGTCGTCGTAGCGTTGCAGCGCCGACTGCGCGTGCGCCACCGTCTCGACCAGCGCGGCGTCGGCCGCGAAGACGTCCTTCAGGATGTCCTTCGCATAGCCGGTCGTCACCACGCCGAGCACGTCGAGCCGCGCGCCCTGCGGTTCCACCTGGCGCCTGAGCGCGCGGAACATGTCGACGCCGTCCTCGATCGGGTTTCCGCGCGAGAGCTGATAGACCTTGCAGAGCACGCGCCCGTCCTCCGACACGAGCACCGCCTTGGTCGACGTCGAGCCGGCGTCCAGGCCGATGAAGCCACGCACGGTGTCGCCCGGACGAAACGTCGCCGGCACAAACGGGGGAATCTGGTACCGCGCGCGGAAGGTGTCGAGATCCTCCCCCGACACGCCCAGCGCGGGCGCGCCGCCGCTCGCTGTCGCGAGCCGATCGCGGGAAAGCACGCGCGCCAGGGCGGCGGCGCCGCGGTACTCGCACAGCCCGTCTGCCTCGTGCCTGCCGAACTCGATCGCACCGATGGCCCCGAAGTACTGCGCGTTCGGCGGGGCCTTGATCAGACGTTCGGGGGGCACACCGTCCGGCAGCGCCACGCCCCGTTCCCGCCAGAGCCTGGGGATGTGCGTCTGCCAGGCTTCCTGCAGGCCGCGGACGAAGGCGTTCGGGCCGCCGAGCAGGAGGACGTGCGGGCGCAGGATATAGCCGCGCGCCAGGACCGTCAGGTTCTGCAGCACGAGGGCATCGAACAGCGAGGCCATCAGCTCGTCGGCCGGCACGCCGCGCTTCTGCAGGCTGTTGATGTCGGTTTCCGCAAAGACGCCGCACTTGCCGGCCACCGGGTAGACCTTGAGGCCCGCGTAGCGCTGATGGCCGAGCTCGCCCGCCGGGATCTTCAGCTTGGCGCCGATCTTGTCGATCACGGCGCCGGTGCCGCCGGCGCACTTGTCGTTCATCGACACCAGCTTCCTCGTTCGTCCGTCTTCCTCCTCGAAGATGATGATCTTCGCGTCCTGCCCGCCGATCTCGACGACCGACCGGGCCTCGGGATGCCGCTTCTCGACGGCGAGGGCGATGGCCGCCACTTCCTGGACGTACCGGCCCCCTACCGGATCCGCCAGCGCGCTTCCACCCGAACCCGTGACGAAGACGTGGCAGTTGCCAGGCGCGATGCCCACCTCGCGCTCGATGCGTGTCAGGAAGTCGAGCACCTTCTCGGCCTGGCGCGTCTCGTGACGCCGATAGTCCAGCCAGACGATGGCGTCCGTGCGCGCGTCGACGACGACCGCCTTGACGGTGGTCGAGCCGACGTCGAGGCCGATGAGATGGGAGGGGTCAACCTTCATGGACGTAGTCCGTTGACCCGCGTTCCGCCGCGGTGCGACGGCCGGCGATGGCGCGGCCGATCGACACGAGCCGCGGGCGCGCGTCCATCAACTCGCTGACGTGCAACACGAAACTGGCCGCGACGCCGATCATCCCGGGCCGCGCGGGCACGGGATAGAAGGGCTGACGTAGCTCCGGATGGTCTGCCACGTAGCTCCTGATATCCTCCAGCCGTCTGCCCGTGGAAGCCATGGCCCGCTGAAACTCGGCCTTCGCCCTCGCCCGGGCCTCGACGAGCGCCATCTGCACGCGGCTGTGGGCATTCAGCTCGCCCTCGCCCGCTGTCTCGACGGGCAGGAAGATCATGTCCTTGAAGCGCGCGACCACCGACGACTGCACACCGTCGGACTGCGACGATGGCATGCAGCCGAACGGCTTGAGGCTGACCACCATGTGAGCCCGAGCATGGGTCGCGGTGTGGATGTTCTTGGCGACCTCCAGGTGGCCTTCACCGCCGCGGGCGAGCTGGTGGTAGAAGGGATGCGCCAGGCGCGCCAGCTCGCGCTGGTCGGCGAGCGGGTCGACGAGGTGGCCGAAGGCGCGCGACACGCGCCGGTACCGGTCCGCGCAGAGCACCTCGCCGAGCAGGAGCTTCAGCCAGGTGGCACGGAAGCGCCACTCGTCCGCCTGGCGCGAGCGCAGCCAACGCCACAGCCCCTGGTCACGCGGAACATTCAGTCCTTTCCGCCGGTAGAGCCGTGCCTTCGCCTGGTGCAGCAGGTACATCACCCACGTGCCGATCGGCTCGACGACGACCTGCGCGCCCTCGCGCTCGATGAACGTGAACATCTGGAAGTTGCCGTCGCTCTCGGTCGTCTGGGCCCAGAACTCTCCCGTGATCTTGACGATGGGCTTCACCCTCGTCCGATCGACTTCGATGCGATCCAGACACTCGCGGCAGGCGTGAAGCGCCGCCCTCGTCGTCTCGCCGTACAGATGGTCGTAGATCTTGCCCAGGATCTCGAGCCCGCGCGCCACGCCCGGCCGGCGGCCGAGCACGCCCGCGATCCAGGGGGGCATACGGTCGGGCAGCGAGAACGGCTCGCGATCGCGCAACGCGGCTGCCAGGACCGACACGGCCTCCTGCACCAGCCGATCGGTTTCTCCAGGCCGTACCTCGTACGGCCGAATGCGGTAGACCAGATCGTGAATCGCGTCGCCGAACTGGATGGCGTTCAGGGCGCCCAGACCCAGGTGCAGCGTCAGTCTCAGACCCGACTGACCAACGTCGGCCTTCACGCCATGATCCTGCTGGAAGAGGAGCACGCGAAAGCCGTCGAACCCCGCGTTGCGCAGCGCCAGCCGATACTCCGCCTCGTACATCCCGAAGCGACAGGGACCGCACGAGCCGGCCGTGAAGAACACGTACCGATCGACGATCTCCTGTCGCGAGAGTCCCTGCGCTTCGAGCCGCTGGAGATACGCGATCAGGTTGCCGATCGTGAAGTAGGCCGGGCTGCACAGACCGTTGTTGCCATACTGCTTCCCAACTTCGCAGGCGGATCGATCCGGCGTGGGGAGGGGCTGGCAGCGGTGCCCGCAGCCCTCGAGCACGGCTTGAAGCAGCCGCTCGTGCTTCCAGGTGAGGCCGCCGAAGAGGATCGTGACGCGGCCGCGCTCGTCCGCCGTGAACGGCCGCTCGACCGGTCGACGGAAATGCCTGGGAGGTCCGGAGTCGAGGCCGGTCAACCGTTCCAGCCGGAGCCGTCTCGACGCCAGGCGCCGCTCGATGTCCTCGGAAACATCGCGCGCGTGGGGACGCGGGGATGCCGGTCGCTCCCCGGCGGGATGCCCGGGCGCCGGTGGGACGAGC
>CAYHSN010000063.1:8012-11215 GCA_964359235.1 uncultured Vicinamibacterales bacterium
GTAACTCGCAGCGCATGCATCAATCTGACTCCGCGGTCCAAACGGAGGCGACGGGCAGCGAGAGCGCATGATTGACAGAGGTGTCGCGTCGATATATGTTGTGCCCACATATGTCCACGCATCCCCTGGAGCGCGAGCTGAAGCGCGGGAGCGCCGAGCTGCTGATCCTGGCGCTGCTCGAGGAGCGGCAGCGCCACGGCTACGAGATCGGCCGCCTGATCGACGAACGCTCGAACGGCGCCATCAGTTTCCACATCGCGTCGCTGTACCCGACGCTCTATCGCCTCGAGGACAAGGGGCTCATCGAAGGTCGCTGGGTCGAGCGGGCCGGCCAGAGGCGCCGCCGCGACTACCGGCTCACTGCCGAGGGTCGCAAGGTGCTGGCGAGTCAGCGCAACGTCTGGCAAACGTTCTTCGTCGCCCTCGATCGCGTCGCCGGCTTCCGCCACGCGTGAGCGCCTCTCATGGACTGGCACACCCGGATTCGCGCCGCGTTCGCGGCTGAACGGCACGTCCCCGACGACGGCGTCATCGAGGAACTGGCGCAGCACGCCGCCGCGACCTATGCGGCCGCCCGCGCCGACGGCCGCAGCCATGAGGACGCCGAGCGCCAGGTGCAGGATCAACTCGCGTCGTGGTGCCGTGAGGCGGCGCTCCTCCGCCGGCGCCCGCGCCGGCCGCCCCTGATCGAGCCGCCGCCCGCATCCACCTCCGGCCTCGTCGGCATCGCCCACGACATGCGGTACGCCATGCGCCTGCTCCGCCGCCGGCCGGGCTACACCCTCGTGGCCGTCCTGACGATGGCGCTGGGGATCGGCGCGACCACCGCGCTCTTCAGCGTCGCCCACGGCGTGCTGTTGAAGCCGCTCCCCTGGCCGGATGCCGATCGGCTGGTGCGGCTCTCCGAGACGCGGCCTGGCGGAACCAATCGGTTCCCGTGGGTAATGACAAACGCGACCTATCTCGCGTGGCAGGAGCAGCCCTCCACGATCGAAGAGATGGCCGCGTGGCGCGGAGACACAGTCACCATGACGGGAGCCGGAGAGCCCGAACGGCTGCGCATCGTGGCCGCGACGCCGAGCCTGTTCCCGCTCGTCCGGGCGCAGCCGCTCCTCGGGACGCTGTTCGGCCCCGACGACGACCGCGGCGGGGCCGTCGCGCTGTCGTACGGTCTCTGGCAGCAGCGGTTCGGCGGCGATCCGGACGTCATCGGGCGGCTGATTCGATTCGACGGCGAGCCGCACCGTGTCGCCGCCGTGATGCCGCGCGCCTTCGCGTTTCCCGATCGCGAGACCCGCGCGTGGGTGCCGTTACGCGTCCGGCCCGTCATGGGGGACGACCCGAACGCACGGTCGCTGTCGATGTTCAACGCCGTCGCCCGGCTGCGCCCCGGCGCGACCGCCGCGCAAGCGGCCGCGGAAGGTACGGCGCGCGGCCGGTTCGCTCCTGACCTGGGGCTCGTCGGCATCGCCGTCTTCGGGACCAAGGCGCCGGCCGAGGTGTCGGCCGTGCCTTACCTCGACGCGATGACCGCAGACGTGCGTCCGGCGCTCGTCGTCTTCCTGATCGCCGTGGGCCTGCTGCTGGCCACCGCCACCGCCAACGTGGCCAGCCTGCAGCTCGCGCGCGCCACGACCCGCCGGCGCGAGATCGCGATCCGGTCAGCTCTCGGCGCGGGCAACGGCCGGCTCGCGCGACAGCTCCTCGTCGAAAGCGCGCTCGTCGGGCTGGCCGGCGGGCTCGTTGGCCTTCTGCTCGCCGCCGCGCTCCATCGCGCGCTGCCCTCGCTCTTGCCCGCGGACTTTCCTCGCCTCGACGAGGTGTCGGTGGACCTGCGGGTGACGGCGTTCGCGGTGGGCCTCTCGCTCCTGACCGGCGTCGTGTTCGGTCTGATCCCGGTCCTGCAGGCGCGCCGGCTGGATCTCGTCGAGTCGCTCGCGGAAGACAGCCTCGCGCCCGTGGGCGGCGGCAGCCGGTCGCGCACGGCCCGCGCGCGCACGCTGATCATGGCGGGCCAGGTGGCCATTGCCTGCGTGTTGCTGCTCGGAGCCTCGCTGCTCGTCCGGAGCTTCGTCGCCTTGATGAGCGCCGATCGCGGCTACGATCCGTCGAACCTGTTGACCGCCGCTCTGGTGTTGCCGGACGCGTCGTACACGCCGCAGCGGCGCGCACAGTTCCTGGACACGCTGCTGGAGCGTCTCCGCGCCACGGCGGGCGTGCGAGAAGCCGCGGTGACCACCATCCTGCCGCTGACGTCCCGCGAGGCGATGATGGGGTTCACCATGCCGCCCCGCGGTTCGGCGTCGGGCGAGACCGTGCAGGCGCACGCGTCCATGCGGAGCGTCAGCCCGGGCTACTTCGCCGCGCTCGGCGTGCGGCTCATCGAGGGTCGCGCGTTCACCGACGCGGACACGACGGCGTCGCTGCCGGTGGTCGTCGTCAACCGGACCTTCGCGACCCGGTACCTCGGCGACGCGGCCCTCGGCACGAAGCTCCCGCTGCAGCTCAACGAGGGTCAGCCCGACTGGGAGGTCGTGGGCGTCGTCGACGACCTCCGGCAGCGGAGCGTGACCGATCCCGCTCAGCCCGAGATCTTCGCGTCCTACCGGCAGCGGGCCACCGGGTTCGGCTCCTCCGAGGCCTACCTGGTGGTCCGGACGGCGTCCGATCCCGCGGCGTTCGTGCCCACGCTGCGCGCCCTCGTGCGCGAGCAGGACCCCTCGCTCGCCCTCGAGTCCGTCATGACGATGGAGGACCGCCTGGTCACGAGTCTGGCGAGACCGCGGCTGTATGCGGTGTTGCTGGGCGGATTCGCGATCTTCGCGCTCGCAATTGCCGGTGTCGGGCTGTTCGGCGTGCTGTCCTACACCGTCGCGCAGCGCGCGCGGGAAATCGGCGTGCGCACGGCGCTCGGCGCGCGTCCGCTCGACATCGTCCGGCTCGTCGTCGGACAGGGGCTCGCCATGACGTTGGGCGGTCTGGCGGTCGGTCTCGCGGCGTCGTTCGCGCTCGTCCGGTACCTGTCAACCTTCCTCTATGGCGTCACCGCCTACGATGCTGTGAGTTTCGTCGCCGTGCCGATCGTGCTCACGGCCGTGGCGGGCGCGGCCTGCGTCGTGCCGGCGCGCCGCGCCGCGCGCGTCGATCCGCTGCGGGTGCTGAAAGCTGGATAGGGAGACCAAGCCCCGTAAACTATCGGGCCG
>CAYHSN010000064.1:0-11209 GCA_964359235.1 uncultured Vicinamibacterales bacterium
AAGCATCCAGTTATAATCCGTTCGGCCCCGCGCCGAGAAGCCCGTGCCGGACATCCAGTCATCGTACGAAGACTTCACTCCCGCCGAACGCGACGCGCTCACGCCGTACTTCACGAACCTCGACGGCCCGGTCTTCGCGCTCGTCAACCTGCCCGAGACGGTCAAGGGCGCGCTCTTCGCGCGCTACTCGCGGTCGGCGAAGCCGCTCAGGCGGCTGTTCCTCGACGAGTTTTTCGATCAAATGGCGGGGACCCCGTCGCCCCACGCCGCTCGCGCGCAACTCTTTCAAGTGGCGGGGCCCCCTGCACCCCGCCAAGCGCGCTCGCTTGTGGGGACCCCGTCGCCCCACGCCGCTCGCGCGCCCGAGCCGGCCGACGGAGGTGGGCCGCCGACAGAAGCCGTGGGCGTGGCGCGCGCCGAGCAGCTCTACGCGAAGGTGTTCAGCGAGTACGGCGACGACTCGGTCGCCCAGCTCGGCGGCGTGCACCTCGCCTGCGAGCACGTCTCGAACATCCTGACGAAAGTACTCGAGTGGGGCCGCCTGATGGCGTACCTCGAGCAGTCGACGCGCTACGTGCCCTACACCGCCCGCCCGCGCGGCCGGTGGAAGTACCTCGTGCCGGCCGAACTCGCGTCGGCGCCGCCGGCGCTCCGCCAGCGCTACACGCGGACGCTCGACGCCGCGTTCGAGACTTACGCGCGCTGGATCGAGCCGATGCAGGAGTACTACCGCGCGCGCCACCCGAACACGGCCGGCGACACCGAAGGCGTTTACCGGTCGGCGATTCGCGCGAAGGCGCTCGATACGCTGCGCGGCCTGCTGCCGGCGGCGACGCAGTCGAACCTGGGCCTCTACGGCACGGGCCAGGCGTACGAAGCGTTGCTGCTGCGCATGCGCGCGAACCCGCTCGTCGAGGCGCAGCAGTACGCCGATTCGATGCTGACCGAGCTCCGGAAGGTCATCCCGGCGTTTCTCACGCGCGTGGATCAGCCGGACCGCGGCGTCAGGTGGAGCCGCTACCTGATCGAATGCCGCGAGCGGACGGGCGGCGCGGCCGAACGCCTGCTGGCGAATGTCGAAGCCGAGCCGCGGCCGGAAGTGATCCTGACCGACTTCGATCCCGACGGCGAGGTGAAGGTCGTGGCGGCCGCGCTCTACGGCGTGTCGAACCTCCCCGACGATCAGCTTCTGGCCATCGCGCGGCGCATGCCGGTGGAGGATCGCCTGGCGCTCCTCGGCGCCTACGTCGGCGATCGCGCGAATCGGCGCCACAAGCCGGGCCGCGCGTTCGAACGCACGTCGTACCGCTTCGACATCCTCACCGACTACGGCGCCTTCCGCGATCTGCAGCGCCATCGCATCCTGACGCTCGAGTGGCAGCCGCTCACCACGCGCCACGGCTACACGGAGCCCGACGCCATCCGTCAGGCCGGCGCGCTCGACGACTGGCAGCGCGTGATGGACCACTCGGCCGAGCTCCACGACGCGTTCCGGGCGGCGGGTCTCGCCGACGCCGCGCCGTACGCGGTCGCGATGGCCTACCGCGTGCGGTTCTACATGGATCTCAACGCGCGCGAGGCCATGCACCTCATCGAGCTGCGCACGCAGCCGGCCGGCCACCCGGCCTACCGCCGCGTCTGCCAGCAGATGCACCGCCTCATCGCCGACGACGCGGGTCACCGCGCGATCGCCGAGGCCATGCGCTTCGCGGATCACTCGGAGGTGGAGCTGGAACGGCTGCAGGCAGAGAGACGGATGGCGGCGAGACGGAACGACCACGGAACGACCACGGAATGACCACCGAATGACCACGGAATGACCACCGGACGATCACGGAACGGACACGGAACGCACAATGATCCGGCAACGCGCACGCGAAGACGCTGTCACGCTGCGGTCGGGCTCAGGCAGGTAGGCCACGAAGACACGAAGGACACGAAAGATCGCGAAGGCCAGATAGCAGCCTCGTGTCGGCGACCCGAATGTCTTCGTGCCTTCGTGCCTTCGTCGCTTCGTGGCTTCGTGGCTTCGTGGCTTCCTGTCGTCGTACGCGGAGTTGACAGCGGCGTGACGGTGAATCACTCCGGCGGCGTGTGCGCCTTGCTCCAGAACCGCGCGTACTCCTCGAGAAACGTCAGCGTCTGGAACGACGTCATCCGATCGAGGAACAGGATCCCGTCGAGGTGATCCGTCTCGTGCTGGATCACGCGCGCGCGAAAGCCGGTCGCGCAAAGCGAGAGCCGCGCGCCGTGACGATCGAAGCCGCGCACCTGGATCTCGGCCGCGCGCGGCACCTTGCCCCGCACGTCGGGAATGCTCAGGCAGCCTTCCCAGTCTTCCACGACGGCCGGCCCGACCGCGCGAATCTCCGGGTTGATGATGACGAGCTCGGGCGCCTCGCCCTCGTGCTCCTCGTCGTCCGAGCCGACATCCGCAACAAAGAGGCGCAGCGTCTCGTGCACCTGCGTCGCCGCCAGCCCCACGCCCTGATACTCGTGCACCGTCGCGATCATGTCGTCGATCATCTGCTGCACCCGGAGGGTCCGGATCTCGGACGGCTCGACCTCGCGCGCACGGACGCGAAGGACGGGATGACCCATGCGCGCGATCCTCAGAATGGACATGGGCAGTTATTATAGGAAGAATTGAATTGCATATTGCAGGATTTCATATTGCAGGATTGGATGCTGCGGGATCCCCAATCCTGAAATGTGCAATCCTGAAATCCTGAAATGCACGATCGCGTTTATCGCTTCTGTCCCGTCTGCGCCAGCGCGCTCGAACCGCGCCTGGTGAGAACCGGAGAGCCGGAACGGCCCGCGTGCCCGGCGTGCGACTACATCTACTACGCGAACCCGAAGGTCGCCGTCGGCACGATCATCCACACGGCCGACGCGCGGCTGGTGCTCGTGCGCCGCGCGATCGAGCCGGGCTACGGATTGTGGGTCTTTCCCGGCGGCTACGTCGATCGCGGCGAGCCGCTCGTGTCGGCCGCCGAACGCGAGGCGCGGGAAGAGTGCGGGCTCGATGTCCGCATCGACGGCCTCGTCAACGTCTACTCCTACCCCGGCAAGACGCCCGTCATTGTCGTCTACGCGGCCACCGCGCTTGGCGGCGAACTGCAGGCCGACGATGAGTGCCTCGAGGCGAGGCTCGTCGCACCGAGCGACATTCCATGGGACGCGCTCGCGTTCCAGAGCACGCGCGATGCGTTGCGCGACTACCTCGACGGTCTGCGGCACCCGGTGCGGTGAGTCGTTCCGAGATCGCGGACATCACCGCGGAGGACGCGGAGGGCTCGGAGAACGGGGCGACGACCGGGCCCGGCACGGTGATTGCTCCGGTGTCCCGCGGGCCTGCCGGCCTGAATGCCGCATGTTGAATGCCGCGTAGTAATTGTTTAGCGTTAACCATCGAGAGGCGCTAAACAATTACCTTCAATCTGCATTCATCACTCAGTTCGGTCAGGCCGATTGCAAAACTGTCAGGATGGCATCCATGAGGTCACGACTCGTTCTTTCCGTCGCTGCGCTCGTCGCGTCGATCGCCGCGGGCGGCTGCATCGAGCTCGAGCGAAAGAGCACGCTCGCGGGGCCGACCTCGATGAGCGATCTCCGCTCGCTGCTCGGCACCTGGTCGTCCGCCTCCGTTTTGCCCTCACCCGACTCGTGCACGGACTTCAAGTGGGAGGTCACCGAACAGAACGGCGCCAGCGCCTCGGGCAACTTCAGCGCAACGTGCCCCGGCGGCCTCCTGATGAGCGGCACCGCGCGCGGCACGACGCTCGGCAGCACGATCAGTTGGACGGCAAACGGCGCCGCCACCACGGCGGGCCTGCCGGCGTGCGCGATCGCGCTCACCGGAACGGCGTATCTCGAGACAGACAGGATTCGGGTGCCGTACTCCGGGACGACGTGTCTCGGAGCGGTCAGGGGGGAGGAAATCCTGAAGAGAAACTGACGATTGACAACTGACAACTGGGAACTGGAAGTCCTCCCCACAAGTTGTCAGTTGTCAGTTCCTTGCGGTCCCGTGGCCTCCGCTATGCCAGTGCGTCCGGTGACGAGACCCCGTAAAACGAGTACCACGCGCTCGCCGCCTTCAAGCCGTCATTCACGTTGTTGATGTTCTTCACGCCGTCGGCCTGGAGCCAGGCGCGAAACGCCTCGGCGCCCTGCTTGCCGTACACCGGGATGCCGTCCTTCCACGTCGCGCGGCCGCAGAGCACGCCCGCGAAACGCACATCCGCCTCGGTCGCGAGCGCCAGCGATTCGGTGAACTCAGCGTTCGAGACGCCGGCCGAGAGATAGATGAACGGCCTGGTCGCGACACCGGCCGCCCGGCGGAACCAGTCTATCGTGTCGGCTTTCGAGTACGCCTTCTCGCCGCCGAACGCCTTCGCCCCCTCGACGAACTTCATGTTGACGGGCACTTCGACCTTCATGACGTCGACGCCGTACCGGTCTTTCGTGAACTCGGCCATGCTCCCGACGACGGCCTCGGGCTTCTTCCGGGCGAAGTCGAAGCCCTTTTCGTCGACGCCCTCCTCGTAGCAGACAAACTCCAGGAAGAAGGGGATGTCGTTGGCGCGGCACTCGTCGCCGATGCGCTCGACCCAGGCGTGCTTCCGGTCGTTGATGGGTTTCGGATCGAACGGCGTGTAGTAGAGCAGGATCTTGACGCAGTCGGCGCCGGCTTCCTTCAACCGCCGGACGGACCAGTGGTCGAGCAGGTCGGGGAGACGGCCGGGCCCGGTCTTGTCGTAGCCCGTCTTCTCGTACGCCAGCAGCAGCCCGGCGTTCTTCGCGCGCCGTTTCGAGGCCGGCAGCCCCCACTCGGGGTCGAGCAAGATCGCGCTCGCGTGTGGCGTGAGGACCTCGGTGACGAGCGACTTGAACTCCTCCAGCATGGCGTCGGTGATCTCGCCGCCTTTCTCCTTTGCGAGCGCCTTCTGGAGCGAGCCGCGCTGATCCATGGCGGCCGCGGCGATGACGCCCCGCGCGTTGCTGACCGCCTTCATGCCCGCCAGTTTGCCTGGGGTGAGTTTCACGGCAAGTCCTCCTAACTCGTTCCTCATTCCTCGTTCCTCGTTCCTCGTTCCTTCCCGCGAAGCGGCCTTCGATTCTACCACTGGGAACTGGAAGTCCTCCACGATGGCCGCGGCCACCGCGGCCTCCACAATCTCATCCACCGATGGGCGCAGCGCCCGTTCCGCCTTTTCCACGACCGACAGGCGGGCTCTGGTCGCCGGGTGCCGCGGCGTGAACAGCGTGCAGCAGTCCTGGTCCGGGATGATCGACACGGGATACGTCCCGAGCGCCTGCGCCTCGGCCGTGATTTCGTCCTTGTCACATCCGACGAGCGGCCGCAGGATGGGCATCGCCGCCACGCTGCCGATGACGGCCAGGTTCTCGAGCGTTTGCGAGGCGACCTGGCCGACGACCTCGCCGGTCACGAGCGCGCGCGCGTGGGATCGCCGCGCCAGCCGTTCGGCGATCCGCATCATCAGGCGCCGGTAGATCACGACGCGCAGCGGCGCCGGCACCGACAGCACGACCTGCTGCTGAATCTCGCCGAAGGCGACGAGATACAGCCGCGACTGCAACTGGTAGCGCGTGAGGATCGTCGAGAGCTCGCGGACTTTCTCCTGGGACGCGCGCGACAGGATCGGATAGCTGTGGAAGTGCACGAAGTGGACGCGGCACCCGCGCCGCATCATCCGGTACGCGGCGACCGGCGAATCGATGCCGCCGGACAACAGGCAGGCGACGCGCCCACTCACGCCGGCGGGCAGGCCTCCGGCGCCCGGCTCGCGGCCGAAGGAATAGAAGGTCTGCTTCGTCAGGAACTCGACGTGAATCGTGAGCGCCGGATGTTCGAGATCGACGCGCCACCCGCGCGCCATCTTGATGCGTCCGCCCAGCTCGCGCTCGATCTCGGGTGAGGTCAGCGGGAAGCGCTTGTCGGCGCGGCGCGCCGAGACGCGAAAGCTCGCGGGATCGCGATCGCCGAGGTCCCGCAGGATCTCCGCCGCGAGCGCGTCCAGATCGAGCGGCCCGCGTCCGGCCTGCGCGAAGTTGGCGACGCCGAACGCGCGGCGCAGCCGCTCGCGCACCGCGTCCCACTCCGCCGCCGGGCCGAGCACCAGCTCGATGCGGCCCACGAGCGCCCGCACCTCGGCAACATCGAGGTCGGCGGTGGACTCGCGCAGGTTGCGCACCAGTCGCTCGACGAAATACGGGCGGTTGCGCCCCTTGAGCGCGATCTCCTGGTAGTGGACGATGACGGACTTCATACGGGACTCGGGGCTAGCAGAAGAACCTTCGTGCCCTTCGTGCTCCTTCGTGCCTTCGTGTCTTCGTGGCTATGTTCTCGTGCCCAACGCAAACTCCGCCGCCCGGTGCCCGCTGACGACCGCGCTCTCAATCGTACCCGGCAGCCGGGTGTCGATCCAGTCGCCGGCGAGGAAGAAGCCCGCGACCGGCGTGCAAACGCCCGGCCTGGGCGGCTGGCCCGGCGCGAGCGAGAAGGTCGCGCGTTTCTCGCGGATCACGGCGCCGCGCACGAGCCGCGCGCGAGCGGCGCGCGGCAGCACGCGCGCCATCTGGGCGGCCGCGCGCTCGACGAGCGCCTCGCTTGTCAGCCCGACGAGATCCTTCGCGCCGCTCGTGACGAGCGACAGGTGCGAGGTCGCCGAGCCGAGCGCCGCGCGCCGGTCGAAGATCCAGTGCGTCGAGCCGCCCTTGAGGCCGACAAACGGCTCGTCCATCACCGCGCGGTCGTACCACAGATTGACCGTCACGATCGGCAGCGACACGGTCCGCGTCGCCTGCTCGATCGTCTGCTCCATCTCCGCCGGGAGCGGCGCGGCCCGGACGATGAGCGAGGCGAGCGCGAACCAGGGCACGGTGGAAATCACGACCGGCGCGAGGAAACGCTCGTGCCCGACCTCGACCTCGCGCACGCGCGCGCCGTCGAGCGTGACGGTCGCCGGCGCCCCGGTGCGCACGGCGCCCCGACGCGCCTCGATGAACGTCCGCGCGGGCTCCGCATACATGAGATGCAAATGCGTCGTCGGCAACCCGATCGCGGCGTCGCAGGGATCGGATCCGAAAAGGCGGGCCAGGACTTCCACGAACGGCGGCGCGGCCGCCTCCTCTGGCGACTGATTGAGCGCGGCGATGGCGAGCGGATACCAGAGCCACTCGCAGATCGCCGTTCCCTGGCCGTTCAACTTCAGCCAGGTGGCCACGGTCTCGCCGGGCGATGCGACGGCCAACGTCTGAAGGGCGGGGCCGCCTTTCTCCATGCTCGTGGGGCCCCACCCCCACGAGCTGACGCTCCGCTCGGCGCTTCGCGCTTCGCGCGCCAACGCCAGCCGCTGCGCCAGGCGGATCGGGCGCGCCAGCCGCATCGCCGACAGCCGGGCGGCCAGCGGCAGCACGTCCCACTCGAGCACGCCGGCCAGCAGGTGGTACGGCGCGGGGAGCGGCGGGCAGCGCAGCTCGCTGCGCGCGCCGTCTTCGTCCAGAAACGGCACCGCCATCGCCGGCGACAGACGCACGTTCTCGGCGGCGCCCACGCGCCGGAGGAAGGCGAACGTCTCGCAATAGCAGCCGAAGAGGACGTGCTGGCCGTTGTCGACCAGCTCGCCGCTCGCGCGGTCGAGAAACCCCGTGGCGCGGCCGCCCAGGCGCGGCCGCACCTCGAGCACCAGCACGCGCGCGCCCGCGTCGGCGAGGCGGCTGGCCGCGCTCAGGCCGGCGAAGCCGGCGCCGATGACGATGGCGTCGAAGGCGGCCGAACCGGTGATCACCGCAACCCCGTGACGGTCATGGCCCACGTCGAGGCGGCGATCCACGCACGCGCCGGCCGCGGCACGCGGATGACCCGGGAGAACACGTCATAGCCGTTGCGTTCGATGCGGCGGAGGATGCCGAAGTAGATCGCGCCCATGATCTCGGCGGCCACGAGGCTGCGCGCGTCGCCGCGCGGGAAGGCCGTCCGCGCGCGGTTGAAGTAGCGATGCGCGCGCTCGCCCTGGTGCGCGAGCAACGCGCGCACCCGGTCGGACCCCACGCCCTGCCCCGCCCGCGCCATCTCGGTCCGCAGATCGTCTTCGGTGCACCCGAAGCGATCGAGATCCTCGAGCGGCAGGTAGAGGCGGCCCTTCGCGAGATCGGCCGGCACGTCGCGCAGGATGTTCGTGAGCTGGAGCGCGACGCCGAGCTCGACGGCGTAGTCGCGCGCGCGGCGATCGCGGTAGCCGAAAATCTCGACGCAGATGAGACCGACGGCCGACGCGACGCGAAGACAGTACTGAGAGAGGTCGTCGAAGGTCCGGTAGCGGCGCGCGCCGAGGTCCATCTGCACGCCGTCGATCAGATCCTCGAACGACCGGCGCGGCAGGGTGAAACGCGCGACGAGCGGCTGCAGCGACGCGCCCTGGGAGGTCCGGGGTCGTCCGCCGTCGTAGCAGGCGGCGAGCTCGGTCCGCCAGCGCGCCAGCTCCGAGGCCGCCCGGGTCGTGTCGGACTCGGCGTCGACGGCGTCGTCGACGGCGCGGCAGAAATCCCAGACGCCGATGATCGCCTGGCGCTTCTCGGCGGGAAGAACGAGAAATGAGTAATAGAAGCTGGTGTCGCGCGCCATGCGTCAAGAACAGGAGCCAGGCGTCAGGAGACAGGAGTCAGAAGGCCGCACGCTTCATCCTTGTCCAACTCGACAGCCCCCACAGTACCACGGGCGCGTCACGCCATCCGAGCGTCGGCCGACGCGTGAACGCATCGAACCCGTTCGCCTCGAGGCGCTCGAGGATCCGGCTTCCTCCGAGCCACGTCAGGCGCAGTTCCCAGCGCAGAGGGCCGCTGACACCGTCGCAGACGGCGCGGCCCGCGTCGAACAACGTGCGTGTTCTCGCCGCCGCCCGGCTGAGCGCGTCGCGCCACGCCGGGGTGATACGGCCTCTGTCAAGATCCGCCGTGTCCGCGCCGCACGCCGCGTATGCCTCGCGCGGCACGTACAGGCGGCCGCGAGCCCAGTCGCGCGCCAGATCCTGCCAGAAGTTGGCGAGCTGCAGCGCCGAGCACAGGGCGTCGGACGATCGATCGAGCCTCTCGTCCTCGTGGCCGGCGATGCGCAGCACGAGCCGCCCCACCGGATTGGCCGAGCGCCGGCAGTAGTCGGCGACTTCGTCCCACGTCTCGTAGCGGCGCTTCGTCACGTCCTGCCGGAACGCGCTCAGGAGATCTTCGAACAGCGGGACCGGCAGCCGGCACGCGCGGATCGTGTGACCGAGCGCCGCGAAGAGCAGGTCCTCCTCGGACGCGGACGGCTCGACCGGCGCGGACGCGTCCGCGCAGGCGCGCAGCCGCGTCAGCCACCCATCGAGCAGCCGGTGCCGCTCGGCTTCCGGCCGCTCGCCCTCGTCCGCGAAATCGTCCGCCGTCCGCGCGAACGCGTACACGGCCGCCACGTGCGGCCGCATCACGCGAGGCAGCAGGCGCGAGGCCACCGGGAAGTTCTCGTCGTGGCGGCGCGCCAGGCGCGCGCACGCGGCGTAGGCGCGTTCCAGATCACGCTGCATCACCAACCCACGAGGTCAGGGCCACGAAGACACGAAGGCACGAAAGATCGGCCTGACACGAAGGGTTGCTTCGTGTCTTCGTGCCTTCGTGGCCACCTGTCGTGAACACACGAAGGCGCGAAGGATCGGCGTGACACAAAGCGTTGCTTCGTGCCTTCGTGGCCACGCTTTCGTGAACGCGATCGCAGCGTGACATCGTGTCTCCGCGAGGTCACCACTCCTGCTCCGGCGCACCGGCGCGCCGGTTGGCCGCGCGCGCCATGACGAACAGCAGATCGGACAGCCGGTTGATGTACACCAGGATGACCGGATCGACCGTCCCCGCGCCGAGCGCGACGATGCGCCGCTCGGCGCGGCGGCACACGGTGCGCGCCAGGTGCAGTGCGGCGCCGGCGGGCACGCCGCCGGCATGAATGAACCGGCCCAACGGAGGCAGCCCGGCTTCGATCTCGTCGATCCAGCCCTCCAGCCGCGTCACGTCCTCCGGCCCGAGCGCCGCCTTCGTCACGCGATCGGCGATCCGGCTCGCAGGGTCGGCGAGTTGGGCGCCGAGCGCAAAGAGATCCCGCTGGATGCGCGCGAGCAGGCTGTCGAGCTCGGCGCCCGGCTGGTGACTGCGGACGATGCCGAGCACGGCGTTCAGCTCGTCGACGTCGCCGTACGCGTCGATGCGCGCGTCGGACTTCGCGACACGGGTGCCGTCGAAGAGCCCCGTTTGGCCCGCATCGCCGGTCTTGGTGTAGATTGTCACGGAACGATTATACGAAGATCCGCCACGAAGGCACGAAGACACGAAAGACCCTTGGAGATCTTCTTCGTGCCCTTCGTGTCTTCGTGGCCCGGCTCGTGATCTCGATCGCCCCGTGACCGTGTGAACTCGAAACGCGAGACTCGACACCCGACACTGCCGGCTCCCGACGCCCGGCGGCGCTTCCGGCGGCGGCTTCTCGACTGGTACCGGCAGAACGGCCGCGACCTGCCGTGGCGGCGGACGCGCGATCCGTACCGCATTCTCGTCTCCGAGATCATGCTGCAGCAGACGCAGGTCGATCGCGTGCTGCCGAAGTACGCCGAGTGGCTGCGCCGCTATCCGACCTTCGAGGCGCTCGCCGCCGCGCCGGTCGAGGACGTGACGCGCGTCTGGTATCCGCTCGGCTACAACATCCGCCCGCGCCGCCTGCACGCCATCGCGCGCGAAGCCGTCGCGCGCTACGGCGGCCGGCTGCCGGACGACGAGCAGACGCTGCGATCGTTCAAGGGGATCGGGGCCTACACGGCGGGCGCGGTGTTGAGCTTCGCGTTCGGACAGCGCGCGCCGATCCTCGACACGAACGTCGCGCGCGTGCTCTTCCGCGTGTTCGTCGGGCGCCGCAACCCCCGCGCCCACGCGATGCGGCGGCGGCTGTGGGACGTGTCGCGGGCGGTCCTGCCTCACCGGCACGTGTTCGATTTCAATCAGGCGCTCATGGACTTCGGCGCGACCGTGTGCGTCGCGCGCAAACCGAAGTGCCCCGTCTGCCCGCTCGCGCGCCAGTGCCGGTCGTTCCCGTTCGAGGCGTCGCCTCGGAGTTAACCTTGATGCGTCAAAACCCACCGCCGTTTCGAGAGCGATGCTGTCCTGG
>CAYHSN010000065.1:0-4270 GCA_964359235.1 uncultured Vicinamibacterales bacterium
CTACCGATGAACAGGCCGCCTGAAGGCGGCCCCCACAGATGACACCCCACAATTGATGTGGGGGCCGGCTTTAGCCGGCCCTCGCAGCCCCGGCCGGACCCGTCCTGCGCTAGAATCGCCGAAACCCCGAGGTCACACCAATGAAGAAGCTGCTGGTCGGCGCCCCGTTGTCCCTCTGTCTCGCCCTCACGGTCTCGGCCTGGCCGGGCGCGCAGGCACCTGACCCGGTCTTCGCCTTCGCCAACGTCAACGTGATCCCGATGGACCGCGAGACCCTGCTCACCGATCAGACGGTCATCGTTCGCGGCGATCGCATCGTCGAGATCGGCCCTGCGGCGCGTGTGAAGGTGCCCGACGCCGCGATGCGTATCGACGGCAGAGGCAGGTATCTGATGCCCGCGCTCGCCGAGATGCACGCGCACGTGCCTGGCGGGAACGCGCCCGACGCGGCGATCGAGCGCGTGCTGTTTCTGTACGCGGCGAACGGGATCGGCACGATCCGCGGGATGCTCGGGCACCCCCGCCATCTGACGCTGCGGGATCGCATCGCGAAGGGCGAACTGTGGGCGCCGCGGCTCTACACGTCCGGGCCGTCGTTCAACGGCAACACCGCGGCGACGATCGAGGTCGCCACCGAGATGGTGCTCGACCAGAAGGCGGCCGGGTACGACTTCCTCAAGATCCATCCGGGCGTTCCGCGCGCCGTGATGGATGCGGTCGCCGCGACGGCGAAGAAGGCCGGCATCCCCTTCGCCGGGCACGTGCCGGCCGACGTCGGCCTGCACCACGCGCTCGAGCTGAAGCCGCTCACCGTCGATCATCTCGACGGCTACATCGAGGCGCTCGCGCGCCAGGGCGCGCCGGCGTCCCAGTGGTTCGGCGTGAACCTGATGGACTACGTGGACGAGTCGCGCATTCCGCAGATCGTCCGGGACACGAAGGCCGCCGGCACGTGGATGGTGACGACCGAGATCCTGCTCGAGCACACCACGAGCGACGAGGATCCCGAGGCGATGGCGAAGTGGCCCGAGTTCAGATACGCCGACCCCAAACAGGTCGCGCAGTGGATCGCGACCAAGAAGAAGATGATGGCCGACGTGGCGCCGGCCAGTCGCGCGCGCTTCATCCAGGTGCACCGCACGCTGATCAAGGCGCTGAACGACGCCGGTGTGCCGTTTCTGCTCGGCTCCGACGCGCCGCAGATGTGGAACGTGCCGGGCTTCTCGGTACACCGCGAGCTGAAGGCGCTCGTCGCGTCCGGGCTGTCGCCGTATCAGGCGCTCACCGCCGGCACACGCAACGTCGCCGTCTTCTTCGGCACGCTCGAGACGACGGGGACGGTGGCCTCCGGGAAACGCGCCGATCTCATCCTGCTCGACGCCAACCCGCTCGCCGACGTCGCGAACAGCTCGAAGATTGCGGGCGTGATGCTCGCGGGACGCTGGATGGCGAGGGGCGACATCGACACGCGGCTGGAGGCTGGACACTGACTGCCTTCGTGACTCCTGCTCGTTTCTCGTTCGGGCGACCCACTTGTGAAGAAAGCGCGTAGCACGATTCCTTCACACTCGCAAGGCCGGACACACCTAGCGAACCGGCCTGACGCCGATCGCGCTGGGCAACACCGCGATCGCCTCGATCTCCACCTTGTAGGCCGGATTGGCGAGCTGCGAGATCTGCACGAGCGTGCTCGCCGGCCGGTGCTCGCCGAAGTACTTCGCCCGCACCTCGGCCACTTCCGGCGCGCGGTACTCGGCGATGCTCGTCGTGTAGATCGTGATCTTCGCGACGTGGCTGAAGTCCGCGCCCTGCGACTTGAGCGCGAGCTGCAGGTTCTGCAGCACCTGCTCCACCTGCTCGCGCATGCCTGGCCCGATGACGGTGCCGTCGGCCTTCGCCCCCACCTGCCCCGCGATGAAGAGCAGCGTGCCCGCCCGGACGACGTGCGTGTAGGTTGCAGGCTTGCTGAGACCGTCGGGATTGATGCGCTGGAGCTGCTGGGCGGCCAGGGTCGCCGTCAGCACGCCGGTGAGGAAGGTGAGGGCGAGAGACTTGCGCATGGATGACCTCCACGATGAGGCTACAGGCTTTCGGCTTCGGACTCCAGGCCTGTCACGCGGCCACGCTGCATTCGTGGCCAGGCCTGGCAGTCGAGATAGCCGGCGCTGGTTCTGAACCGGTATTGATCCACCGCCCGCAGCGCGGCCGCGTCGACCGGCTAACAGCGTGGCCGCGCCATGTGAGCCGGTTATCCCCAGTCTCTCGCATTAGCCGGTAGAGACCGTTCGGAGAGCCGGGCACCGGACGCAGAAGTCCGCAAGAGGTCTGAGCATGACCGCCCACATCCGCGAACACCGCAGCCTGCTCGCCGCGCACGAGAAGAACGCGCTCGTCTGGATCGCCGCGCGCCTGCCACGATGGGTGACGCCCGATCACCTGACGCTCATCGGGTTCGCGTCGATGCTCGTGGCGGGACTCGCCTACTGGGCCGCGCGCTGGACGCCCTGGACGCTCCCCCTCGTCGTCGTCGCGCTCGCGGCGAACTGGTTCGGCGACAGTCTCGACGGCACCCTCGCGCGCGTGCGCGACCAGCAACGGCCGCGCTACGGCTACTACGTCGATCACGTCATCGACATCATCGGCGCGCTCTTCCTCCTCGGCGGCCTCGCGCTCTCGGGCTACATGAGCTCGTTGGTCGCGCTGGGCCTGCTCGTCGCGTACCTGATGGTCGCGGCCGAAGTGTTTCTCGCGACGCACGTGCAGGGCGTGTTCAGGCTCTCGTCGTTCGGCTTCGGCCCCACGGAACTGCGGATCGTCCTGGCGGTTGGCACGCTGTGCCTCTTGCGGGATCCGTGCGTGTCGTTCGGGGCTCTCGGCCCGTTCCGCCTGTTCGACGTCGGCGGCGTCGTGGCGATCGTCGGCCTCGCGATCTCGCTTCTGGTCTCGGCGGCGCGCAACACCCGCGCGCTCTACATGGCGGAGAAGCTGGGATGAGGCTCCCCCGCTCACTGGTGTTCGCGGCCGTCGGCGCGATCGGCATCGGCGTGCAGCTTCTGGCGCTTGCGTGGCTCACGCGCGGGCTCGGCTTGCACTATCTGATCGCGACGGCCCTCGCGGTCGAAGCGGCCGTGCTCCACAACTTTTTCTGGCACGAGCGCTGGACGTGGCGCGATCGTCCCTCCACGGACCGCGCGGGCCGGCTCGCGCGCCTGTTGAAGTTCCATCTCGCGAACGGGCTCTTCTCGGTTGCCGGCAACCTCGTCTTCATGACGCTCCTCGTTCGCGGTCTGCACCTCGAGGTGATGGTGGCCAACCCGCTCGCGATCGGCGCGACGGCGGTCTTCAACTTCCTGGCGAGCGACCGGTGGGTGTTTGCGCGACGATCGGCGTTGGGCGCGCGCGCCGCAGGGCCGGTCCGCCGGGTCGTGCTCGCGGCGATGCTCCTCGTCACGATCGAGCCACGCGCGCGGGCTGCGGAGCTGCGGCCGGAAACCCTTGCCGCCTGGACCCGGTACGTGCGCGCCACCGAAGCGCGCATCATCCGGGAGGAGCGGGCGCCGTACCGGCTGCTCGCGGATCGCCGCGCCGCCCTCCTGCTCGCCCGGCTGCGCGAGGGCGAGGTGATCGTCGAGAAGATGGGGACCCGGGATCTCGACGGCCGGGACATCGACGTGCCGGGTGGTCTCATCCATCACTGGCGCGGGACCGTGTTCCTGCGCGGGCTTTCGCTGGACGATCTCATCGCCGCGACGCGGGCGCCGGAGCAGACGGCGCGGCAGCAGCCGGACGTGCTCGAGGTTCGGGTGCTCGAGCGCCACGGCGACACGTTCCGCCTGTACCTCAAGGTCGAGCGGCGCAGCGTGATCACCGTGACCTACAACACGGAGTATCTGGTGCAGGGAACGCGCCGGTCGGTGCGGACCGCCACGAGTCGGAGCGTGGCGACGAAGATCGGCGAGATCGAGGACGCCGGAACGCCCGCGGAGCGCGAAAGGCCGCCCGGGAACGACCGTGGCTTCCTCTGGCGTTTGAACGCGTACTGGCGGTACGAGCAGGTGGACGGCGGTGTGATCGCGGAGCTGGAGTCGACCTCGCTGAGCCGCACCGTTCCGCTGGGTCTCGCGACGCTCGTGCGGCCGATCATCGATCGCGAGGCGCGCAAGTCGATCACCGCAACCCTGCTCGCCTTTCGTTCGCGCTTCTCCAGCTTTTGACACCTCCCTTCCACTCGCGCCTCGAGTGGATCTCGGCGCAGGACATGGAGAAGGCG
>CAYHSN010000065.1:4370-11173 GCA_964359235.1 uncultured Vicinamibacterales bacterium
CCGTTCGTCATCTTTTCGGTATTCATCCTGACCCTCGCGTGCAGCGGGCCCGCACAGCCGCCCGCGCCCGTGACACCCACCTTCCCGTCGATCGACGGACAGGCGATCCTCCAGCACATCAACGTGCTTGCCTCCGACGAGTATGAAGGCCGCGCGCCGGGCTCGAAGGGCGAAGACCTGACCATCGCCTACCTCGAGGACCAGTTCAAGAAGCTGGGCCTGAAGCCGGGCAACACCGACGGCACCTACATCCAGAAGGTGCCGCTCGTCGGCATCACGCCCGACAACACGGGGCCGCTCACGTTCAGGAGGGGCCCGCGCACCCTGCGGCTCAAGTACAAGGATGATGTGGTCGCGTGGACGAAACGCGTCGCTGAGACGGCGTCCGTCGAGAACTCCGAGGTCGTGTTCGTCGGCTACGGCATCGTCGCGCCCGAGCAGAACTGGGACGATTACAAGGGGCTCGACGTGAAGGGCAAGACGCTCGTCATGCTCATCAACGATCCGCCCGTGCCGGATCCGGCCAATCCGAAAGAGCTCGACCCGAAGACGTTCGGCGGCAAGGCCATGACCTACTACGGCCGCTGGACCTACAAGTACGAGATCGGCGCCGAGAAGGGTGCGGCCGCCGTGATCATCGTCCACGAGACCGCGCCGGCCGCCTATCCGTTCTCGGTCGTGCAGTCGAAGGTGAAGGAGCAGTTCGATCTCATCGCGCCCGACAAGAACATGAGCCGGTGCGCGATCGAAGGCTGGATCACGCTCGACCGGGCGAAGGATGTGTTTCGGATGGCCGGCCAGGACTTCGACAAGCTGAAGGCGGCCGCCCTCAACCGCGACTTCAAGCCCGTGCCGCTCGGCGCCACGGCGTCGATGACCATCACGAACACGATGCGCACCATCGATTCGCGGAACGTCGTCGCGAAGCTCGAGGGCAGCGACCCGGTCCTGAAAAACGAATACGTCGTCTTGACGACGCACTGGGATCACTTCGGCATCGGCGATCCGGTGAACGGCGACAACATCTACAACGGCGCGCAGGACAACGCGAGCGGCACCGGCGCGATGATCGAGGTCGCCAGAGCCTTCACGCAGGTGAAGCCGGCGCCGAAGCGGTCGATCCTGTTCGTCACCGTCACGGCCGAGGAGCAGGGGCTGCTCGGGTCGGCCTACTACGCGACGAACCCGATCTACCCGCTCGCGAAGACGCTCGCCAACATCAACATGGACGGCATGAACCTGTACGGCCGGACCAGGGACGTGGTGATCACGGGGATGGGCGCGTCCGATCTGGACGACTACGCGGTAGAGATCGCGACCGGGCAGGGCCGCGTCGTGAAGCCCGATCCCGAGCCGGAGAAGGGCTCCTACTACCGGTCCGATCACTTCCCGTTCGCCAAGGAAGGCGTTCCGGCGCTCGCCTCCGGATCGGGCATCGAGTATCTCGGCAAGCCCGAGGACTACGGCAAGAAGCTGCGCGAGGAGTACACGGCGAAGCTCTACCACTCGCCCTTCGACGATGTGAAGGCCGACTGGGACATGAGCGGCACCGCCGAAGAGGTCGAGTTCTACCTGAAGGTCGCCTACGAGGTCGCGCAGGCGGAGAAGTTCCCGGAGTGGAAGCCGGGCAACGAGTTCAAGGCGAAGCGGGACGCGATGCTGAAGAAGTAACGGGCGACGAGGCAGCCGAGTTCACCACGGAGATCGCGGAGGGCGCAGAGCGATTGACCACGGAGACAGCAGAGAACACGGAACGCTCTTTCCTTTGCTGACTCTGCTGCCTAGGCTTGCCCTTGCCTCGCTCGGTGAACAGCACACGTCCCTGGCGAAGTGATTATCGGCTTGACCGACTAAATTGGTCGGATATATGCTGGCGAGTGCAAGTTGAGACCAATCTCAATTTGCAGGACGAGTGTCCCCGTTCGGCAGGGACACGGCCGTTCGAGGTTGGATCCCCGCCTGACACAAAGACGCCCGCCGAATGCGGCTCACATCCGGCGGGCGAGTCGAACGCTCGGCTCGGAAAGCCGCCCCCAACCTGGCTCACGCCGTCAGCCTGGCCAGATCGGGGAACCAACCGTTTTCGTGCTGCGCCTGAGACGTTCGACCGCACCTATTTTACGGGCGGCGTTTCATGGCGCGCAAGGAGCGCCTTGCCATGATGCGTCCCGCTCGCTTTATTGCCGCTGTCCTATCTTGCCTGTGCCTGGCCGGCACTGCGGCCCGGGCCCAAACGCCGGCTCCGGATTCCACGCTCGGATCGAAGCCCGCATCCGCGGGCACGACGGGAAACTCCGCGGCCGGTCCGACCGAGACACAGGCATCGCCCCCGCAGCAGCAGGCTGTAGAGCTCGAGGAGTTGCGCCGGCGCATCGAGGTGCTCGCGGCTGAACTCGAGCGAATGAGGAGCGGCGAGGAACCGGAGCAGGAGTTGAGCGACGAGCGGCGCCGCTCGCTCGGGCTGGCGCCGTCGGCGGCCGCAGCTTACCGGAAGCGTCAGGGCATCTCGCTGGCCGGCTACGGAGAGATGCTTTACGAGAACTTCGATCGCCGCGACGAACGCGGCGCGGCCGTCAGCAGACCGTCACAGATCGACTATCTGCGTCTCATTCTCTACACCGGCTATCGTTTCAACGAGCGCTTCATCTTCAACTCCGAGATCGAGCTCGAGCACGCGAACGAAGTGTCGGTGGAGTTCGCCTACCTCGACTACCTGGCCCGCGAGGCGGTGACCGTTCGTGGAGGCATGCTGCTCATTCCCATGGGACTCATCAACGAGTTCCACGAGCCCACGGTCTTCCCCGGTGCGCGGCGCCCCGAAACCGAGAGCCGCATCCTCCCATCGACCTGGCGCGAGAACGGGGTCGGCCTGCTTGGGGCGATCGGGCGACTCAGTTACCGCGCCTACCTGGTCAACGGCCTGAACGCCGCCGGCTTCACGGCGGCGGGCCTCCGCGGCGGGCGTCAGAAAGGCAGCCGCGCCAAGGCCGAGGACTTGGCCTTCGTCGGCCGCCTCGATGCCACGCCAACGCCAGGAGTTTTCGTCGGCGGCAGCGTGTACGCGGGTGAGTCCGACCAGGGCCAGTTCACGGTCGCCGGTCGCGAGCTGGATGTCGGTACGCGCATCGTCGAGGTGCACGGGCAAGCCCAGATGCGAGGCCTCGAGCTGCGAGGTCTCTACGCGCGAGCGGCGCTGGACGATGTGGCGGCCCTGAATCAGGCGCTCGGTCTCCGGAGCAGCAAGTCGATCGGGAAGACGCTCGCCGGCGGGTATCTTCAGTTTGGCTACAACATCTTTGCGCGTAGCGGCTCGAAGGCGGCTCTGACACCGTACTACCGTTTCGAACACGTGAACACGCAGGCTGACGTTCCGGCAGGGTTTTCGTCCGACCCCGCGCTGGACGCCGCGTACCACACCCTCGGCGTCGAACTGAAGCCGATCTTCCAGGTGGTCGTGAAGGCGGACTACCAGTGGATTTCGAACAAGGCGGGTACCGGTGTCGGTCAATTCAACATCAACCTCGGCTATGCGTTTTGAGCCAGCGCGATCCGGTCCGCATCGCCACGCGCGTCACGGGCGGGCCCTGGGCGCGGCTGCGATGGTCAGCGCTGTGCTCGTCTGGATGGTGAGTCCGAGCGCCGCGCCGCAGGCCATCACGCGCGAGGAGGCGCTCGGGGCGGTCTTTCCGGGCGCGACGATCCGTTCCGAACAGATCTTTCTGACCGGGGACCAGCAGCGGCAGGCATCGGCGATTGCCGGTGTCGAGGTGCCGAGCGCGCTCGTCGCCCGGTACGTCGCGGTCAAGGACGGACGGGTCGTGGGTCGCGCCTACGTCGATACCCACGTCGTCCGGACCAAGCGCGAGAGCTTGCTCATCTCGCTGGACGGGAGCGGCGGCGTGAAGCGAATCGACGTCACCGCGTTTCTCGAACCACCCGAGTACCACGCGCCCGACGCGTGGCTGAGCCAGTATCGAGGACGGGCCCTCGATGACGACCTCACGCTGCAGCGAGCGATTCGGCCCATTGCCGGCGCGACCCTGACCGCGCGGGCGACCAACGACGCGGTGCGGCGTGTGCTGGCCATCGACCGCGTGCTGCAGGGGTCCGCGGGGGAGACGCGTCGATGAAGGCCTGGGAGAGGTGGACCTTCAATCTGCTGGCGCTCGTCGTGTCGGCGAGCGGCCTTGCCTATCTCTGGATGAAGTACGGCATGGCCAGCGGCGACCCGTTCGCCCTCGTCAATCATCCGTGGCAACCGTGGATGTTGGCGATTCACGTCCTGGCCTCGCCCTGGTTCCTCGTGATGTTCGGCGTCCTCGTGAATTCGCACATCAGCCTGAAGCTCGCCGCCGAGTCGGGCCAGGACCGTCGCAGCGGGTACCTCTCGCTCCTGGCGTTCGTGACCATGACGTTCTCCGGCTACGCGCTGCAGGTCGCGACGAACCCGCGGACGACTCGAGCGATGCTCGTCCTGCACCTCGTGAGCAGCGGCCTGTTCGTGCTCGCCTACGGCGCCCACCTCGTCATCGGTCTGCGCACGGCGGTCGCCCGCCCGCCTGCGGAGTCCCCTGAGCCACACGCGGCGGCCCCATGCTCGCACCTGGATTCCCACGCACAGCCGCCGTCGTAGCCGCGGTGGCGGCCCTCGGCCTCTCGGTCCCGCCGGGCCACGTCGGCGGCCGGCCTGCCGGCGCGGGATCTGGTCTGCAGCCCGTCGTGCGCGAGGTCTACCTGATGGGAACGCGCGCGACGCTCGTGACCTTCGATGCGAGTCGCGTGCAGGCGTTGAAGCGACTCGACCAGCTTCTCGCGGCACTCGAACAGACCGAGCAAGAGCTGAGCACGTGGCGACCCGAGAGCGTGATGAGCCGGCTGAACCGGCAGCCACCCGGTGTTCCGTTCACGCTCCCTCACGCGACCTGCGCAGCGATGCAGGAGGTCTTCCGCTGGCACGAAGCGACCGGCGGCGTCTTCGATCCCACCGTCGGCCGACTCCTCGAAGCGTGGAGAGTCGGAGACGGCGGGCGGCTGCCCGATGCTCGGGAGATCGAAGCCGCACGGCACAACACCGGGCTCCAGTACTTGCAACTGAATCCGCAGAGTTGTCAGATCGCGCGCAGTCGAGACGTGCAGATCGACACCGGTGGGTTCGGCAAGGGTGACGCGCTCGACCGGGCGGCCGCGGCGGCGGAAGGCGGTCACCCGTGGCTCATCGACCTCGGGGGACAAGTGATGGTCGATGGCTCGCCGCCCGAATCGCAGGGATGGGAAGTCTTCATCGCGCATCCACAGCGTCGCGATGAACCACTGTTCGCGCTGCGCCTGGCCGACGGCTCACTCGCCACCAGCAGCGGCTCCGAGCGTGACGTCGTCGTGCGGGGTGTGCGCGTCGGTCATATCCTGGATCCGCGCACCGGGCGACCGGCGCCCTTCTCAGGATCCGTCACTGTGTGGCATCAGACGGGCTTGGCGGCTGACATCCTGTCGACGGCGTTGTACGTGATGGGACCCGAGCAGGGGCTCGCGTGGGCTGACGCGCACGACGTGGCGGCCTGCTACCTGTTCGCGAGCCCGCGTGAGCTCGGGATCGTCGAGATCAGGACGAGCCGCGCTTTCGACCGCCGCTTTCCCGAACTTCGCCGCACGACCTACTTCTTGACGTCGCCGCAGGTCAGCATCGCCGAACCGTGGTAGGGATTGCGGATCGTGTCGTCCTTCTGCAGCCGCTGGTCCCTCACCATCGGGCCGCAGGCGATGCGGACGTCCGCCGCGAGCTGGTCCCCGGCGGCCTTCACGATCGTCTCGCCGAGAGTTCGGTGGAGCTCTGGCAAGCGTGCGGTCAGATCGGAGTGTAACTGAAGATTACGGTCAGCGCTTCTCGTGAGGACACGGCTCCGCTCGGGCTGACGCTGGCTCGACGTGCACAAGAACGTCTGCGACTTCAGGCATGTCCCTGCGGATTTGATGCCTGACTCGTTCCGCGATGCCATGGGCATCCGCGACCGACATGCGAGGATCTACTTCCAGGTGGAGATCCACGTGGTACCACAGGCCGGTCTTGCGGGCCCAGCACTTCTCCACCCCGCTGACTCCTTCGATGCGATGAGCCGAGGCACGGATGGAATTGATCAATTCGGCCGGAGGCATCGTGTCCATCAACTCAAGCGAGGTGTTGCGGGTCACGCCGAGGCCCGTCGCGACGACGATGAGGCCGACGGCAAAGCCGCCGAAATGGTCCGCCGCCAGGAATCGTTCGGGATCGTACAGGGTCAGGCCGACGGCGACCAGCGCGGCGCCGCCGGCAAGAATGTCCACGCTGTCGTTCCAGCCGTCGGCCACGAGCGCCGTGCTTCGGATCCGGCGCCCATATCGGAATTTCACCGCCATGAGCACGCTCTTCACGAGGATGGCAGCGGACAATGGCCACGTCGCATGACTGGCAGGGGGCGGATGCTGGAGGCGGTAGTTGCGCAGCGACTGGGCAGAGATGCTGAGACCCGTCAGCACCAGCAGGACCCCGAGAATCAGACCGGTCACGATTTCCGCTCTTCCATGACCGTAGGGGTGTTCACGATCGGGCGGCCGCGTGGCGATCGCGAACCCGGCATACACGAGCGCTGCGGCGACCGCGTCCATGCCGAATTCGACGCCAGCGGCCACCACCGAAGTCGATCCGGCCATCAGGCCGACAATGATGTTCGCCAGCGACAACGAGACGTTGGCGGCGATACTCACGACCGCGATGCGTCGTCCAAGACTCCCCGGCCGGGCTGGTCCCTGAGCAGACATTGTCGTCGCGA
>CAYHSN010000066.1:0-11157 GCA_964359235.1 uncultured Vicinamibacterales bacterium
GTGAACTCGTACAAGCGGCTCGTGCCGGGCTACGAGGCGCCGACCAGCGTCGCGTGGTCGCAGCACAACCGTTGCCCGCTCCTGCGCGTGCCCGCCGCGCGCGGCGCCGAGACGCGCGTCGAGCTGCGCATGCCCGATCCGTCGTGCAATCCGTATCTCGCGCTCGCCGTGATGCTGCGCGCGGGGCTCGACGGCATCGAGCACCAGATCGACCCGGGCCCGCCGATCAACAAGGACATCTCGCGCATGAGCTACCGCGAGCGGCGGCACCTGCGCATCGACGATCTGCCCGTCAACCTCTCCGACGCGCTCGACGCGTTCGAGAAAGACGACCTCGTGCGCGAGTGCCTCGGCGAGCAGATCTTCAACAACTTCGTCGAGGCCAAGCGGGCCGAGTGGGACGAGTACATCCGGCAGGTGAGTCCCTGGGAAACAGACAGGTATCTCAAGACGTACTGACATGGGCCGGCTGAAGCCGGCCCCTACGACTGCGACTGACGACTGACGACTGGCGACTGAATGGAGGAGCGAGCAATGGGATCCGTTGCACTTCGAGACGCAATCAAGGACGTCACCGAATGGCCGATGCGCGCCACGTCGCAGGATCTGGGGCCGTCGCAGGCGACCAAGCTCTTCGGCTGCCTCACGTTCAATGACGAGGTGCAGCGCTCGCGCCTGCCGAAGGACGTCTACCGGGCGCTGCACCGAACCGTCACGCAGGGCGAGCCGCTCGACCCGTCGGTCGCCGACACGATCGCCACGGCGATGAAGGACTGGGCCGTCGAGAAGGGCGCGACGCACTACACGCACTGGTTCCTGCCCATGACCGGCATCACGGCCGAGAAGCATGACTCGTTTCTCCAGCCCGGCCCGGACGGCCGCGCCGTCGCCGAGTTCAGCGGCCGCGAGCTGACCATGGGCGAGCCGGACGCGTCGAGCTTCCCGTCGGGCGGCATGCGCTCGACCTTCGAGGCGCGCGGCTACACGGCGTGGGATCCGACCAGCCCGCCGTGGCTCCTGACCAACCACAACGGCGCGACGCTCGTCATCCCGACTGCGTTCGTGAGCTGGACGGGCGAGGCGCTCGACAAGAAGACGCCGCTCCTGCGATCGATCGAGGCGCTCTCGAAGCAGGCCATCCGCGTGCTCCGGTTGTTCGGGGCGAAGGCGCAGCGCGTCCACACGACCTGCGGGGCCGAGCAGGAGTACTTCCTCATCGATCGCAACTTCTACTTCGGGCGGCCGGACCTCATCAACGCCGGCCGCACGCTCTTCGGCGCCAGGCCGCCGAAGGGCCAGGAGATGGAGGACCAGTACTTCGGCTCGATCCCGGACCGCGTGCTGGCCTGCATGATGGAGGTCGAGGCCGAGCTGTACAAGTGCGGCGTGCCGATCAAAACCCGGCACAACGAGGTCGCGCCGAGCCAGTACGAGGTGGCGCCGACGTTCGAGAACGCCAACGTCGCCACCGACCACCAGATGATGACGATGGAGGCCCTCAAACGGATCGCGCCGAAATACGGCCTCGCGTGCCTGATGCACGAGAAGCCGTTCGCCGGCGTGAATGGCTCTGGTAAGCACCTCAACTGGAGCATGTGCGACGACCTGGGCAACAACCTGCTCGAGCCGGGCGACACGCCGCATCAGAACATCCAGTTCCTCGTGTTCTGCGCGGCGATGCTGCGGGCCGTCAACAAGTTCCAGGGCCTGCTGCGTGCGAGCGTCGCGCGCGCCGGCAACGACCACCGGCTCGGTGCCAACGAGGCGCCGCCGGCGATCATGTCGGTCTTCCTCGGCGACATGCTCACCGATCTCTTCGAGCAGATCGAGAAAGGCGACATCAGGGGCGCGAAGGAAGGCGGCATTCTCGACACCGGCGTCTCGACGCTACCCAAGCTGCTCCGCCACGCGGGCGATCGCAACCGCACGAGCCCGTTTGCCTTCACCGGGAACAAATTCGAGTTCCGCGCCGTGTCGGCAAACCAGAGCATCGCGTTCCCGAACATCGCCGTGAACGTGGCCGCGACCGAGGCGCTCGACTACGTCGCGACCGAGCTCGAGTCGGCGACCAAGAAGGGCCAGAAGCTCGAGACCGCCGTCAAGACGCTGCTCAAGAAGCTGGTCAAGGACAACAAGCGGATCGTCTTCAACGGCAACGGCTACTCGGAGGAGTGGAAGAAGGAAGCCGCGCGACGCGGGTTGCTCAATCACAGCAACACGGTGGACGCGCTGCCGGAGCTCCTCAAGCCGGAGGTCGTGAAGGCGTTCGAGCAGTACAAGGTGCTGAGCCCGGCCGAGCTCAGGGCGCGCTACGAGGTCAAGCTGGAAACCTACAACAAGACCATCAACATGGAAGCGCAGATGATGGTCCTGATGGCCAACCGGTACATCCTGCCGGCGGCCTTCCAGTATCAGACGCAGGTCGCGCACAGCGTGGCCGCGGTGAAGGCCGCGGGCGCCGTGTCGAAGGGGAGCCGGAAAACCCTCGACAGGGTGACGGGCCTCGTCGACGAGTTCCGGACGCGCACCGACAAGCTCGCCCACGCGCTCGAGCACCAGACGGCATCGGCCGAGAAGTACGCGCGCTACTTCCACGACACCGTCATCCCGGCCATGGACGCGCTTCGTGAGGCGGGCGACCGGCTCGAGACCATCGTCCCGCACGACCTGTGGCCGCTGCCGACGTATCGTGAGATGTTGTTCATCAAGTAATGGAAGCTCTCAGCTTTCAGCTATCAGCTCTCAGTCATCAGCGCACCCGCTTCGGAAAAGCGCCAGCATCCTGCCGACACATGCCGAAAGCTGAGAGCTGAAAGCTGAGAGCTGATAGCTGTTCGAAAGCTCTCCACGTCCGCCGTTGGCTGGTACAATGGCGGGACTCATGCCCGCCGAATGCCCCGCCCCGCCGGCGCATGTCGAGGCCGTGGATCCGCTGCAGGTGCTCCGCGAGACGCGAGCGAAGCTCGATCTCTCGCGCCCGCCCGAGTGGACCGAGCCGTCTGGATTCAAGACCGATCATCCACTCGCCGTGCTCGTATCTGTGCAATCCGTTCAGCCCGCAAGAGTTGCGGGCGCGAATCGGCCGTTTATTGCCGTGTATTGAGGTAGGGTGAACGATGACGATGCTGGGCGTTCTCGTGATGACCTGGATGCTCGCGGCACAACCGGCGCAACAGCCGGCCGCCGACGCGCGCGCCGAGGCCGAACGCCTCGCGCGCACCGGCGCGTACGCCGAAGCGCTGCAGCGCTTCCAGGCCATCGTCGCGGCGAGTCCGGACGACCTCGAGTCACGCGTGTGGATCGGACGCCTGCAGCAGCGGACCGGTCACGCCGATCGCGCGGTCGACGTGTTCCGCAACGTGCTCACGGCCAGCCCGGATCGCGTGGACGCGCTCGTCGGCCTCGGCTCGGCGCTCGCCGCGCTCGACAACCCGGATGAGGCGGTCGAGGCGCTGAACAAGGCCGAGCAACTGGCGCCTGAAGATGCGGAGCTGCTCGCGGCGCAGGGCGCGGCGCATCTCAAGGCCGGACGCGCGCGGCTCTCGCTCGCGTATTACCGGCGCGCGGCGCTTCTCAAGCCCGCCGACCAGGCGATCCGCGAGGCGTTCGAAGAGGCGAGGCGCATCCACGGACACCGCATCGCGCTCGGCGGCTACTTCGAGTCGTACGACACCGCGACGCCTGATACCTGGTCCGGGTCCGTGGAGATCAATGTGCGGCTCGGCGATCCGCTCCGCGCCTTCGCGCGCGGACAGCAGCAGCGCAAGTTCGACGAGACCGAGAACCGCGGCGGCGGAGGGATCGAATGGCGGCCGACGCGCCACTGGGCGTTTCGCGGGCACGCCCTCTTCGGTCCCGACACGGTCGTGTTGCCGCAGTTCGAGGGCTTCGCCGAGGCCGCGTTCACGAAGCGCCGCGTCATCTACGCGGCCGGTATCCAGTGGCTGGACTTCGACGCGGCGGCGCGCGCCTGGATCCTCTCCCCAAGCGTGATCGTGTGGCTGAACGACTCACTCGCGGTGCTGGCGCGCTATTCCCGCAGCGAGACAGAGTTTTTGTCGAGCGGGCACTGGATTGGCAACAACTCGGGCATGCTCGGCGCGCGCGCGCGTGTGCTGCGGCGCGTCTGGGCCGAGGGCGCGTGGGCGAGAGGCATCGAGAACTTCGACACGCTGTCGATCGATCGCCTCGGCGTGTTCGACGCCGACACGCTCCGCGGCGCGTTGCAGATCGACTTCCGATCGCTCACGTCCATCCACGGCACGTACGAGTACCAGTGGCGCGGCGACGACACGAAGATGCTCAGGGTCACCGCCTCGGTCGTGCAGCGCTTCTGACGCCGACGCAGGCCGTCAGAGCCTGAGAAGCTGCGTCCTCTCGCAGCGACTCTGAAGTCCCCTTGTGAGGTCACGCCGGGTATCGCGCACGGCGCGGATCGCGCGTTTGTGGGTGTTTTTAGCCGGTTTTCGCGCGGTACGGAGTTTGATACCCGAAGGGATCGGTCGCGCCGAATCAACGGAATGCGTTAACCACAGGCAGGCGCTGGCATCGCCGCATTCCGTCGCAGGACGTAGGCGATTCCGGCGCGACCGACTTCAAGACCGACCGACCTCCTGCCCGTTACCCGCTACGGGTTACTGGTCATTCTGTTGACTTCTGGTCCGGCCTAGCTGGTGATCTTCACCACCAGAATCGTCGTGTCGTCATTCGGCGCGGCGCCCTCGCGGAATTCCTCCACCGCTTTCGCGATCGCGTCCACGATCTCCTTCGCGCGACGTTCGCGGTTCGCGGCGACGACGGCGACCAGCCGCTCCGAGCCGAACTCGCGGCCATCGACGGTCATGGCCTCGGACACGCCGTCCGTGCAGAACACCAGCAGGTCGCCCTTGTGGAGCGGCAGCGTCACCTCGTCGTAGGTGCTGGCGAAGAACGACCCGAGCGGCACGCCGGGCAGCTCAATCTGACCGCATGCGTCGCCCGTGCAGCGCACGGGGTACGGCAGCCCTGAATTCGACAAGGTCACGTGCCGTCGCTTGAGGTCGAAGACCGCGTAGCAGAGCGTCGCGTAGTACTCCTCGAGCTGACGCTGATGAAGAATGATGTTGATCGATGACAGCACCGCGGCCGGCGTGGACTTCTCCGGCTGATACCGGCGGCGGAACGTGCGGCTGCGCACGAGCTCGCCCGCGAACACGCTGTAGAGCGCCGCGGGCACGCCCTTGCCCGACACGTCGCCGACCGCCACGATGAGCGTGTTCGCCTCCGGGGTGAGGAGATCGTGGAAGTCGCCCCCCAGCTCGCGCGCGGCGGCGAAGCTCGCAGCCACGTCCACGCCCTTGAGCCGCGTGGGCAGCTCCGTCGGCAGGAGCGCCGCCTGCACACGCTGGGCGAACCGCAGCTCCTTCTCGAGCCGCTCCTCGTTGGCTCGCACGGCCTCGTAGAGCGTGGCGTTCTCGATCGCCACCGCCGCCTGGCTCGCGAGGAGCGTCAGAATCTCGACCTCGCGCTTGCTGAACGCGTCGTGCTCGGGGCTCTCGAGGTCGAAGACGCCGATGCAGCGGTCCTTGATGAGCATCGGAATCACGAGTTCCGACCGCACGTCGTCCAGCACTTTGATGTAGCGCGGATCGGTCGAGACATCGGTCACGAGCACGGGCTGTTTGTGCAGCGCCGCGTACCCGACGAGCCCCTCGCCGAGCTTCACGCGCGGCACCGACACCTTCTCGCCGTACTGGATGGCGAGCTTCATCTCCAGCTCGCTCGTGTCCTCGTTCAGCAGAAGAATGCCGAAGGTGCGGTAGTCGATGACGCGCCGCGTGAGGTGCGCGATGTGCTCGAAGAGATGATCGAGATCGAGCACGGCGGCGACCTCGCGCCCGATCTCGGCGAGCGTCTCGAACGCCACGGCGTCGGCGCGCTCGCGCTCGAACAGGCGCGCGTTGGCGACCGCGACCGCGACGTGCGCGCCGAACTGGCTGAGAATCGCGACGTCGGTGTCGGTGAACTGGTTCGCCTGGTCGCCCAGCAGCGTGAGCGCCCCGATCGGCTTCGCCTTGTGCAGGAGCGGCATGACGAGCTGCGACCGCATGCCGGGCACGATCGTCACGTAGCGGGGATCGGCCGCCAGATCGCCCACGACAATCGGCTGCCGCCCGGCAACCGCAGCGCCGACCAGTCCCTGGCCGACCTTGAGCTTGAAGCCGCGTGTCGTCTCGGGATACCCCACGCCGTAGGTCAGCTTCAGCTCGCCGCGCTTCTCGTCGAGCAGGTAGACGGCGAACGCCTGGTACTCGATCAGCCGGCCGATGAGATCGGCGACGCGCCGGAGGAGCTCCTCGGGGTCGAGCACGGACATGACCTGGCGCCCCAGGTCGAACAGGGTCGCCAGGACGTCGCGCTCGAGCGCGCGGGTGGAGCCGGGGTTCTCGCGATGATGGGTCACTGTTGCGCCGTTTTCTTGGCGCCGTCGCCGAGCGTATGCTTCGTGATCCACTCGAACTGGCGCTTCATGCGGTCGAGCTGATGGTAGTACTCGCTGAGGCCGTGCCCCTCGCGCGGATAGAAGACCAGCTCGACCGTCTTCCCGCGATCCTTGAGCGCCCGGTAGAACTCCATCGGCTGGCCGATCGGCACGCGCTCGTCCCGCCCGCCGTGCAGCATGAGCAGCGGTGTCGTGACCTTGTCGACGTCGGTGATGCCCGACCGCTCGCGGAAGAGTGGCAGCGTCCCAGCCGCCGGGAACCCTTTGAAGAACGATCCGAGATAGTCGGGGATGTCCGTCGTCCCATACATGCTCACGAGATTCGACAGCCCCGCGCCCATCATCGCGGCCTTGAAGCGGCTCGTCTGCGACACGATCCAGCAGGTCATGTAGCCGCCGTAGCTCCAGCCCATGACCGCGAGCTTCTGGGGATCGGCAATGCCGCGATCGACGAGCGCGTCCACGCCCGTCATGATGTCGCGGTAGTCGCCGCCGCCCCAGTCGGGGATGTTCCCACGCATGAACGCCTCGCCGTAGTTCGTGCTGCCCCGCACGTTCGGGAACAGCACCGCCCATCCGTTCCCCGCCCACACCTGATCGCCGCTCTTGAAATTGTTGACGTGCGCGCCGGTCGGACCGCCGTGCACGACGACGAGCAGCGGATAGCGCTTGCCTTTCTCGTAGCCGACGGGCTTCAGCAGCACGCCCTCGATCGCCAGGCCGTCGCTCGTCCACGTCACGACCTCGGTCTCGCCCAGGGCGAAGCCGCCCGCCTGCGGATTCACCGTGGTCAGCTTCCGCGGCGCCGCAAACGAGATCCCCGACACGTAGACGTCGGTCGGCGCCGAAGGCGATTCCATGCCGAACGCGGCCGTCGCGCCGTCCCGGCTGTACGACACGGCCCCGATCATCTGGTTCGTCGTCAGGCGCGTGTAGCGGCGTGACGCGACATCGTACGCGTGGGTGTCGCGAGACACGCGGCGCCCGGCCGTGAAGTAAAGCCGCCGCGAGTCGGGCGCCCACGTCGGCGAGTCGGGCGACAGATCGAAGTCCGCGCTCGACGCGTCCCGCGCCTGCTTCGTGCTGACGTCGTACAGCGTCAGGTGCGAGTTCCCGACCGGCGGATACGGAATGCCGTCGGGCTTGGGCGTGTTCGTGTTCGGCTCGGCGACGTAGGCGATCGTCCCGCCATCGGGCGACCACGCGGGGCTGCCGTCGGCACCGGGATTCGTCGTGATCTTCTCCAGGGCGCGGCTCGCCACGTCGGCGATGTAGATGTCCGCCCGTTCGTCGCGCACCATCGGCGTCGGCGCGGCGGCAAACGCGAGCCGCGTGCCGTCGGGCGACCAGCTCGGCGCGCCCCGCACGGTGAACTGACCGCCTTCGGTCACGCGCTGCGCCTGACGCGACGCGACGTCGATGACCCACAGGTGCGACAGCCGGAAGTCGCCCTCGAACACCTCCGCGTCGTCGCGCCGCCGCCGCTTGTCATCCTGTTCTTTCGGGAGCGGCTCGCGGCTGACGAACGCGATGCGCTGGCTGTCGGGTGCCCAGACGTACGTGGCAACGCCTTCTTTCGCGTCGGTGAGCGGCCAGCTCTCGCCGCCGTCGGCGGGCATGACCCAGATCTGCGTGCGCGGACCGTCCTCGCCCGACTCCGGCCCGCGCGCGGCGAGGAAGCTGACGAACGTGCCGTCGGGCGACCACGCGGGCGACGTCTCGCTCCGATCGCTGAACGTGATCTGCCGCGCCGCGCCGTCGCCAGCCGCCGCGACACGCCACACGTGCGTGCGAGATTCCATGCGGCCCGACGGATCCGGTTTCCCATCCTTCAGCGCCGGTTCCCACTGCCGCACGGTGAACAGCACCTGTCGGCCGTCGGGCGCGATCGCCGCCGCGCCGACCGACTTCATCTTCATCACGTCTTCGAACGTGACGGGACGTTGTTGCGCGAGGGCCGACGCGGCGGCCCACGTGGCGACCGTCAGAATCAGCGCGACTGTGACGAGAGCGCGAATGCGCATGGCACCCTCCGAGGTTCAGGATTATATATACTGGTAAGTCTGTCACGTTCCGACTATGGATGCCTTGCAACTGCCTCTCGATTACGCCGCGATTGAGCGGATTCTGCCGCACCGGTACCCGTTTCTGCTGGTCGATCGCATCATCGAGTTCGAGGTCGACAAGCGCATCGTCGGCATCAAGAACGTCTCGCTCAACGAGCGTTACCTCTGGCACTCGCCCGGCCGCCAGCCCGTGCTGCCGCCGACGATCCTGACCGAAGCGGTGGCGCAGGTCGGCGCCATCATGATCCTCGCGAAACCCGAGAACCGCGAGAAGCTCATCTTCTTCATGGGGATCGAGAAGGTCCGCTACCGCCGCCCGGTCCACCCGGGCGATGTCGTGGTGATCGAGGCCACCGTGAAGAGGCTGCGCAGCCGCATGGGGCAACTTCGCGGCGTGGCGACGGTCAACGGCAAGGTCGTGGTCGAGGGGACGATGACGTTCGCGCTCGGCCTGTAGCCTCTCGTACGTAGGGCCGGACTTAGTCCGGCCGTTTGTCCGGGCCGACGCAAGGTCGGCCCCTACTTCAGCACCAGCAGCACCATCCCCGCCTTCACGCCGCGCGACGACCAGGCCGCCCATGCGGCCTCGGGGTGGAGGTAGCGGTACACGTCGAGCAACGCCGGCGCGACGACCAGCACCCCAATCCAGCGCTCGTTGACGCCGAGCGAAGCGGCCATCGAGCGGGTGTCGCGCTCGGGCGGTCCGATCGTGAGAAGCGCGGCGCCGCTGTAGATCGTCGACGCGACCAGGTCGAAGGCGAGGACGCCTTTTCTGAACGGGGCTCGCTCGCGCCTGATGTCCGAATCGCGGCTGAGAATCCACTCGGCCATCGCGTCCTGGACCCAGAACCCGGCCGACGCGACGACGTACTCCTGGCGGGGCGAGAGCTGGTTGGCGTGCGTGACGGCGAAGAACGGGATGCCTTTGAACGAGATCTTCTTGACGCCGGGGTCGGCGTCGAACACGACGTCGAAGAAGAGGTGGCCGAGCTCGTGGGCGCCGAAGCCGACCGCAGCACCGCCGAGAAACGCCCACGCGCCGCCAGGGTCGTCGTCGGCCGCGGGAGCGGCCGGCGCGGATGGCTGCGCCAACGCCGCGCACGGCAGGAGCGCGAGCAGGAGGACGACCGCGGCGAGTCGGGACACGCCCGACATTATAGGCCGCGACCGATCTTCCTACGACGACAGGCCCTGCGCCGGAACGACGAGCGAGAGGCGCGCGGATCGTGAGGCATCGACCGCCGCAGCCGCCCGGGGCTCCTGGTGCTCGCGGACGCAGTTGCGCCCGTCCTGTTTCGCCAGGTAGAGCGCGGCGTCGGCGCGCGCCAGGAGTCCCTGCCGGTCGCGCTCGCCTCTGCGCGCGGTCGCCACACCGAGGCTCGCCGTGATCGGAATCGCCGCGTTCTGCCAGGGGACCACCAGCTCGGCGATCGCCTGGCGGAGCGATTCCGCGACGCGCGAGGCGCCGGAGGCCGGCGTGTCGGGGAGCACGACGAGAAACTCCTCGCCGCCGTAGCGGCAGCGAAGATCAGACGCGCGCAACACGTCGCGCATCTGATGCCCCGCGGCCGAGAGCACCGCGTCGCCCGCGAGGTGGCCGTACCGATCGTTGGTCTGCTTGAAGTGATCGAGATCGATCATGATGACGCTGAGCGGCAGCCCGGATCGCTCGGCGCGCTTCAGCTCCGTGTCGAGGAGCCCGAGCGTGTGCGCGCGCGTGAAGCAACCCGTCAGCATGTCGTTCACGGAGGTGTCGCGGAGTCCGGCGAAGAGCTGCGCGTTCTTGATCGCGATCGCGAGCAGCGGCGACGCGGCCGCGAGAATCCGGCGCTGGCCCTCGGTGAGCGGGTCGCGATCCTGCAGGACGCCGAGCACCCCAATCACCGAGCCGTAGAACGTGAGCGGGAACCCGATGTAGTCGGCGACCTCGACGCCGCGGACGCGACACTCGGAGGTCGTCTGCGTCGCGATGCGGGCCGCGACCGCTTCGAGATCGTCGGGCACGGTTTGCTGCCCCGGCATCAGCCGCACGCCGGTCAGCGCCTTCCAGTGCACGCCGTCGCGCACGAGCAGCCACGTCTTGCGCGACTGCACGAGCATCGGCATGTGGCGCCAGACGGTCTCGCGCACCGTGTCGAGATCGAGCGACTCGGCCAGCGAGCGCCCGAAGTTCACGAGCTCCTCGAGATCGCGCGCGCGCTCCTTCGCCTGCATCGCTTCGGCCGCCGCCGCCGCCGCGCGGGCGGCGGCTTCCTGCCGCTTCGCCTGCTGCTGAAACGCGAAGACCACGGTCAGGATCACGAGCGCCGGCACGAGCGACAGCCCGTAGTAGCTCTCGAACCCGTGGGCGGCGTCGAGGACGAGGCGAATCGGCTTCGAGAAGATGACGAGCGTCGCGATGGTCAGGCCGGCCAGGAGCAACGCATCGTACCAACGGACGTGGCGAAGCGGCATGATTCGGGTCCTCCGGGAACCGGCGTGGACCGGTCACCCGGAGCCCGGTGGTGCAAGAACATCGCCCGGCGATACCAGCCGTCCCGAGAGAGATCGTCGATGGTAATTGTTTAGCGCCTCTCGATGGTTAACGCTAAACAATTACTAGAGAAGGAG
>CAYHSN010000067.1:0-9747 GCA_964359235.1 uncultured Vicinamibacterales bacterium
ACGCGCTGACGATCGCGCAGGACAACCCGGCGCGCGACGTGGTCTTCTTCGCGGTGGGCTTCGAGACGACGGCGCCCGCCAACGCCATGGCGGTGTTCCAGGCCGCGAAGG
The DNA here is from genome assembly GCA_964359235.1 of uncultured Vicinamibacterales bacterium. Taxonomy (GTDB): domain Bacteria; phylum Acidobacteriota; class Vicinamibacteria; order Vicinamibacterales; family JAHECP01; genus CAYHSN01. The sequence continues at coordinate 112 of CAYHSN010000067.1, forward strand.
CGGGCGTCGAGAACTTCTCGCTGCTCGTCTCGCACGTGCTCGTGCCGCCGGCGATGGAAGCGATCCTGTCGTCGCCCTCCAACCGTGTGCAGGGCTTCCTCGCCGCCGGTCACGTCTGCACCGTCATGGGCTACACCGAGTACGAGCCCATCGCGCGGAAGTACCGCGTGCCCATCGTCGTGACCGGCTTCGAGCCGCTCGACATCCTGCAGGGCGTCTACCTGTGCGTGAAGCAGCTCGAGGAGGGCCGCGCCGAGGTCGAGAATCAGTACACCCGGGCGGTGCGCCGCGAAGGCAACGCGCCGGCGCAGGCGCTCATCAAGGATGTCTTCGAGATCGTGCCGCGCAAGTGGCGCGGCGTCGGCGAGATTCCGCAGAGCGGGCTCGGCCTGCGCGAACCGTACAGGCGGTTCGATGCCGAGCGGCGTTTCGGCGTCGCGCACCTCACGCAGGATGAGCCAAGCGTCTGCATCAGCGGCCTCATCCTGCAGGGCCTGAAGAAGCCGCACGAGTGCCCCGCGTTCGGCACCGACTGCACACCGGAACACCCGTTGGGCGCGACGATGGTGTCGTCGGAAGGCGCGTGCGCGGCGTACTATCGCTACCGGCGCGTGCAGATTCCCGGGGCCGGTCGAGAAATCCATGGCGGCTGATCACGATGCCGATCGCGAGATCGGCTCCACCTGCCCGATTCCCATCTCGCAGTACCCGCGGGTGCTGCTCGCGCACGGCGGCGGCGGCGCGCTCATGCACCAGCTCATCGAGCGGATGTTCCTGCCGGCGTTCGGCGGCGCGCACCTCCAGTCGCGCCACGACGGCGCGCGGCTCGACATCTCCGGCGCGCGCCTCGCCTTCACCACCGACTCCTACGTCGTTCGGCCGCTCTTCTTTCCTGGCGGCGACATCGGCGCGCTCGCGATCAACGGCACGGCCAACGATCTGGCGATGTGCGGCGCGCGACCGCTCTACCTGAGCGCGGGCCTGATTCTCGAAGAGGGCCTGCCGATGGAGACGCTCTGGCGCGTCGTCCAATCGATGAAGCGCGCGGCGGACGAAGCGGGCGTGACGCTGGTGACGGGCGATACGAAGGTCGTGGATCGCGGCAAGGGCGACGGGGTGTTCATCAACACGGCAGGCATCGGCGCCGTCGAACACGATCGCGTCATCGCGCCGTCGAACGTGCGCGCGGGCGACGTCGTCATCCTCTCCGGCGACATCGGACGGCACGGCATGGCGATCATGGGCGCGCGCGAGGGGCTGCAGTTCGAGTCGGCAATCGAGAGCGACTGCGCGCCGCTCGCGCGGCCGGTGCTGGCGCTGCTCGAGGCCGGCATTGATGTCCACTGCCTCCGGGATCTCACGCGCGGCGGGTTGGCCAGTGCGCTCGTGGAAATCGCCGAGGCGTCAGGCCTGCACGTCCGAATCGAGGAGCGCGCGATTGCCGTTCGGGAAGACGTGCGGGGCGCGTGCGAAATCCTGGGATTCGATCCGCTCTACGTGGCGAACGAGGGACGGTTCGTGGCGTTCGTCGCGCCGGCCGACGCCGACCGCGCGCTCGCCGTCCTTCGCGCCGATCTCCTGACGAACGACGCCGCCACCATCGGCGCGGTTGCCGACAGCCCCGCGCGCCTCGTCACCATGAAGAGCCGCATCGGCGCCACGCGGGTGGTGGACATGCTGAGCGGCGAGCAGCTCCCGAGGATTTGCTGACAGGATCGGTGACTCGTTCGGCGAACCTCAGCGATGCGCTGTTTCGGTCTTCCCCAACAACCCGACCACGCGCTCGATGACGGCCTGTTTGGCTTTCAGTTGCTCCTTGAACTTCCGGGAATCGGTATGGTGAAGCTCGTGGTGCAGGTCGTGAAGCTCGGCTTCCAGGAACTCGCGCAGTATGAGGACTTCGTGCTCGGCCAGCTCGATCCGCACCATGGCGACGGCCTCCCTGGTGCCATTATAGCCCCTCGCCCGATCCAATCCGAACCTGGCACCAGTTTCGCAAGAGAGCGCGGCAACCCCCAGCAACAACGCCGGAATCCGTGAGTGGACGTGTGTTCGCCGCACAAGGCTGGCATCGCGGCGACACATCTGTGCGAGGTGCGGCATGGAACTGCTGAAGCTCATCGCAGCGGTGGCGCTGGCATCGGTGCTCGTGTGGAAGGTGCTGGGACGAGGCAAGCTGCGGAGGTATCTCAGGCGCGCGAAGGGACAGGCGTGATTGGGCCAAGCTGAAGCCGGGCCCCCCAGCCGACATCGTGATCGGGCCGAGCCCTTCGACTTCGCTCAGGGCAGGCAAGCTCGGCCCCTACGCAGTCTCTTCGGCGCCGCTGCGCGGCTGCGAGACCCAGTAGCCCGTCGTCGCGAACACCTGGGCGCGTCTGGCGACGTCCGCGCGCGCCGGCGCGTCGAGCGGCCTGAAGCTCCGCGCGTTCTCGATCACGCCCTGGATCGTCGGCAGCGAGTCGATGCCGACGACGGCCGTCGCGATCGGAAGCGAGAGCGCATAGTGGAGGTCGTCGCGATAGGTCGGCAGATCCGGTCGCGCGAGCGCGTCCGTCGGCGCGCCGTACCGCTCGACGCGATCCGGCTTGGTCTCGAGAAACACCTTCGCCCGGTGCGTCTTCATCGCGAGGCCGATGCGCCGCTCGCTCTCGCCGTTCTCGCCGTAGTTGGCGCTCGTTTCGATGAAGCCAATCCCTGAGTCGATCGCCCGCCGCACCAGTTCCGCACCCTGGTCGTCGATTTTCACGGGCTCGCAGAAGCGTGAGCCGCCGCCGAGGCCAACCAGGGTGACCTCGACGCCGGTCTTGCCAAACGGACGCCTCGCCAGCACCGGAGTCTGGGCGAGCGCGTCGAATGGCGCGAGCAGGCCGGCGCCCGCGACGGCTGCGGTCTGGGCCACGAAGTCGCGACGAGTCATGTGAGACATGGGACGCTCCTCACGCGCTCCTACTGTTTCCTGATGCTAAGTCGAATCAGTTCTGCCAGGCTCGGGCGACGAGCTGGCTTCAGGGAGATGCATCCGCCGTAGCAGATCTTGAAAGCGCGGGTCGTCTCGCAAACTGTCCCAGTCCCAACCCACACCGAGATGAATCAACGGTGTTTCGCGGTTCTCGTAAGCTTGCTCCAGCCACTCGATGGCTCGATCCTTTTCAGAAGCGTGAGCATACAGTCGCGCAATCCGGATCGCTGGAACGTAGCTCCGCGTCGCACGCTCCGCCAGCTTCGCTGCTGCCCGGCGCATCGCCTCTGAGTAGCCCTGGTCGTCGCGGTACACGAGGCATTGCTCGACGTCAGTGTCGCCCAGCGCCGCAAAGAACTTCTTGGCTGCGTCGAGAGCCTCCTCAAACATGCCCTTTTGATAGAAGGCACCCCAGAGAGCGAGATGCGCGGATGCAAAGCTCGGTTCCGCCTGAAGCGTCTTCTTCAACTGTGCGATCGCGTCGTCATACTGGCGCAAGTACACCAAGTGCCATCCCAGGAAGCACTGGAGGAACGAATTGAGCGGGTCCAATTCCAGCGCTCGCGCCAGCTCTGTTTTCGCTTCATCCGGACGTTTCATCGAGATCAGGAAATCCGAATAGAAGAAGTGAGCATCTGCATAGTTGGGATTGAGCTGGATTGCCCGCTGGAACTCCGTCTCCGCGCCGCTCCAGTCCCATTCGTAGAGGAACTTGATATTCGCGGAAGCCTCATGAACCTCCGCAATGGTGTCGTCCAGCTCGATGGCCTTCGACACGGCCGCCTTCAGGTTGGGAAACGCGGCACGTGCAGGTATGACGCCGGAATCACCTCGCATCGCCCACGTGTTGGCGATGCCCGCATACGCCAGCGCGTAATTCGGGTCTTTCTCCAGCGCGAGCTGGAAGTACTCCAACGCGGTGTCGTAGTGCTCTCGTGCAATCTTGTACCAGTGGAACCGTCCCTTGAGATAAGCTTCGTACGCCTCGGCGTTCACCGGGCGGCTGCGCGCCAGCCGTGCCTGCTCCTGCGGAGTGAGCTGCAACTCGATGCCATGCGCAATCGCCGCCACGATTTCGTTTTGCAGCGATAAGACGTCCTGTATCCCGCGTTCGTAGCGGCCGGCCCAGAGGTGCTCTTCCGTCGACACGTCGACGAGTTGCGCGGTGATCCGTACGCGGTCCCCGACGCGCATCACCGAGCCCGTCAGCACCACGTCCACTTTCAGTTGCTCGGCAATCTCGGAGAGCGGCGCCTCCCGGCCCTTGTAGCGCATGACCGATGATCGGGCGATGACACGCAGGGCGCTGATGCCGGCCAGGTCGGTGATCAAGGCCTCGTGCGTCCCCTCGACGAAGTACTCCTGCTCGGGGTCGCGGGAAAGGTTCTGCAGCGGCAGCACCGCCAATCGCCGCCGCCCGAGGCGGGAGCGCCACATCACAGAGGCAGTTGCGGCGCCGGTCTGGATCGCGTCGAGTGCCGCTCGAACTTCGGCGCCCTGCCGATAGCGGCTGGCGGGCTCCTTCTCCAGGCAGCGCTCGATGACCGCGGCCAACTCCTCCGGCGCCTGCGCCGGAAGCCGCGGCGGCGGCTCATGGAGAATCGCCGCACACAACTCGAAGTGCGTGCGCCCCTGAAAGGGCCGCGCGCCCGCCACCATCTCATAGAGCACCACACCCAGCGCCCAGACATCGCTGCCCGCATCGGCGCGCTGACCGCGCAACTGCTCCGGAGCCATGTACGCCACCGTACCAGCAACGATGCCAGGCGCCGTCGCCGACACGTGGGTCGTGGCGTCGACCAACGCCTCGCCGCTCAGCCGCTGTGCCAGTCCGAAGTCCAGCACCTTCGCGCGTCCCTCGGGCGTGATGATGACGTTCGCACTCTTGAAGTCGCGATGCACTACGCCGCGATCGTGCGCGTGCGCCAGCGCGTCGGCCAACTGCAGCCCGTAGCGCACGACCTGATCGACCGGCAGCGGCCCGGTCGACAGCCGCGCACTCACCGTCTGGCCTTCGACCAATTCCATGGCGATGTAAGCCTGGCCGCCCGACTCGCCGACTTCGTGGATTGTGCAGATATGCGGATGGTTGAGTTTCGAAGCCGTGCGCGCCTCCCGCACCAAGCGCGCGCGGCCCGCCGGATCGCTGCAGCGGCTGGCAGGAAGAACCTTGATGGCCACGTCGCGGCCAAGCTGCTCGTCGTGGGCCCGATACACTTCGCCCATCCCACCCGCGCCGATCTGTTCGACGATGCGGTAGTGGCCGAGCATCCTGCCAATCATCGAAGGGAACCTGACGATAGGGGAGGCATGTTAGGACGGGGCTGAGGCTCCGTCAAGCCTGCTCGCCTGCTGCTCCTTCGGCAGTCTAACATCGCGGCACGATCCTTACGGACGCCGCGGAATCGAGAACGCGTGCGGATCCTGCGAGAGCCGCAGCCTATCCAGGCTCCCACCGCTCGGTGGTGTAGGATCGTCCGACAGGCAGACCGGTGTCATGGACCTGACTCTCGTCATTCTCGCCGCCGGGCTCGCGAGCCGCTACGGCGGCGACGGCCTCAAGCAGATCGACGCGGTCGGCCCGAGCGGCGAGACGCTGATGGAGTACAGCGTCTACGACGCCATCCGCGCCGGCTTCACCCACGTTGTCTTCGTCATCCGGCCGGAGATCGAGGCCGAGATCCGGGCGCGCTTGGCGCGCTTCCCCGCCGGCGTGCGGGGCGACTGCGTGTTCCAGTCGCTCGAGGCCGTGCCCGGGTGGTTCACGGTGCCCGCCGGCCGACGCAAACCGTGGGGCACCGGCCACGCGACGCTCGCCGCGACCGGCGTCGTGCAAACGCCGTGTGTGGTCATCAACGCGGACGATTTCTACGGCCGGTCGGCGTACGAAGCCATGGTCGATCACCTGCGGCAGACCGCCGGCCAGACGCCGCCGCTCTTCGCCCTCGTGGGCTATCGCCTGCGCGACACGCTCTCGGAGTTCGGCGGCGTCTCGCGCGCGCTCTGCCGGTTCGGCCCCGATGGTCTCGTGCAGTCCGTGACCGAGGTTCTCAGCATCGCGCGCGACGGCGACCGCATCACGGGCCGCACACCGGAGGGCCAGGCCGCTGAGATGACCGGCGACGAGCTGGTGTCGCTGAACTGCTGGGGGTTCACGCCCGACGCGTTTCCGATGCTCGACGCGCGGTTCGCGCAGTTCCTCCGCGAGCGCGGCACGCACGCCTCCGCCGAGTTCCTCATCAGCACGGCGGTCAACGATCTCGTTGCGGCTGGACAGGCGCGGCTCAGGGCCCTGCCCGCGCAGGACAGGTGGTGCGGCATGACGTCGCGCCAGGACCGCAAGGACGTCACCCGCCGCATCGCCGAGTTCGTGCGCCACGGCGACTACCCCGCGCGGCTCTTCGATCGCTGACCCTGCCGCCATCCGCCATGGAACTCACCTTCATCGACTGGATCGTCGTCGCTGTCTACGGCCTTGGCACGCTCATCATCGGCCTCATCTACACGCACCGGGCCGGCAAGGACCGCGAGGAGTTCTTCCTGTCAGGACGCCAGCTCTCGTGGTGGCTGCTCGGCACCTCCATGGTCGCGACGACGTTCTCGACCGACACGCCGAACCTGGTGACCGACATGGTCCGCACCGGCGGCGTCAGCCAGAACTGACTCGCCGATGAGGTTCACGCGACCCGGGGCGCGAACCAGGACGGTCGGCGACGTGTCGAACTGGTCGCGAAAGGTGCGGTGGAGGGCGGTGAGTCGGTCAAGGTGCAAGGTTCAAGGTGCGGGGTGCGACGTGCAAGGTGCGACGTGCGAGGTGCAGAGGTGCAGGGTGCGTGGATAATACAACGATACCGAACGGCGCAGTCCTTCTTCACGTAATGAAGCGCATCAGGGGGATCCGGCCATGCGCGTCGCTCGGCCGGGATCTACGTGAGTGCTCGGGCCGGCTAGACCCGGCCCCTGCGTGAGGTCGTGGGGGCCGCCTTCAGGCGGCCCAGCGAGGAACTGTCATGGAGACCCTCTGGCAGGATGTTCGCTTCGGCGTCCGCACGCTCGTCAAGAGCCCGGTGTTCACGCTGGCCGCCGCGATCTCGCTCGCACTCGGCATCGGCGTCAACACCACGATCTTCACGCTGGTCAACGCGGTGTTCCTCAATCCGCTGCCGGTCGAGCAGGCGTCGGAGCTGGTCGGCGTGTTCACGGTCGATGAACGGAACCAGGGACCGTTCACCAACCTGCTCCAGACCTCGTATCCGAACTACCGCGACTACCGCGACAAGAACGAGGTGTTCACCGGCCTGGCCGCCTCGCTGCCCGGTTTGGGCGCGAGCCTGGCGCTGGGATCCGACCCGCAACAGGTCAACGTCGAGCTCGTCACGGGCAACTACTTCGACCTGCTCGGCGTGAGGCCAGCGCTCGGACGATTCTTCGCGGCTGGCGATGACCAGAAGCCCGGCGGGCATCCGATCGCCGTGCTCAGCCACGGTCTGTGGCAGCGCCGCTTCGGCGGCGCGCCCGACGCGCTCGGCCGCACGTTCACGCTGAACGGCACCTCGTTCACCGTCATCGGCGTCGCGCCGCAGAACTTCAAAGGCGTCAATGCGCTGTTCGGTCCCGACCTGTGGGTGCCGACGATGATGTACGCCACGGTGCTGCCGGTGCAGTTCCGGCAGTGGGTCGAGGACCGGCGCGCTCTGCTGATGAACATCGCAGGGCGCCTGAAGCCGGGCGTAACGATCGAACAGGCCGAGGTGCAGCTCGAGACGCTCGCGAAGGCGCTCGAGCAGGAGTACCCGCAGCCGAACAAGGGCCGCAGCATTTCACTTCGTCCGCTGGCGCAGGTCACGATCTTCCCCGGCCTGCGCGAGGCTCTGCTGCTCGGCTCGGTCGTCCTGATGGTGGTGGTCGGACTCGTGCTGCTGATCGCGTGCTCGAACGTCGCCAACCTCCTCCTGGCCCGGGCGTCGGCACGGCGGCAGGAGATCGCCGTCCGGCTCGCGCTCGGCGCCAGCCGCGTGCGGCTCGTCCGGCAGTTGCTCACCGAAAGCGCGCTGCTCGGTCTCGCCGGCGGCGCCCTGGGATTCGTGTTCGCGATCTGGGCGCGCAACGCCATCTGGGCGTCGCGCCCACCCATCGTGCCGCAGAACTTCGTGAGTCTCGAGATGGACGCGCGCGTCATGCTGTTCACGCTGCTCGTCTCCCTCGCGACGGCGCTTGCCTTCGGGCTTGCGCCGGCGCTGCAGTCCTCGCGTCCGGCGGTGGTGGAGGCGCTCAAGGAGGAAACGCGGTCCGGCGGCCGCAGCCGGCGCGGGGTGACGGCGGGTCGTGCGCTGGTGGTGTTCCAGGTGGCCCTGTCGCTCGTCGCGCTCATCGCCGCCGGATTGTTCTTGCGGAGTATCCAGGGCGCCTACGCCATCGATCCGGGCTTCGCCACGAAAGACGTCGCCGTGCTGCTCGTCAGCCCCGGCCAGCAGGGCTACGACCAGCCGCGTGGGGAGCGCTTCTATCGGGAAGTGAAGGAGCGCCTGCTGGCCGTGCCCGGTGTACGGTCTGTGGCCTGGGCGGCGAACCTGCCGCTCTTCGGCGGCTTCGCCCGCAGCGTGTTCATCGAGGGACGCGAGGAGGACAAGGAGCGTAGCGGCATCCTGACGATCGCCAACACCGTCGATCCCGGCTACTTCGCGACAACGGACACGACGGTGCTGCGGGGGCGCGATTTCACCGACGCCGATCGCGAGGGCGCGGCGCCGGTGGCGGTGATCAACGAGGCGATGGCGCGGCGCTTCTGGCCGAACGAGGATCCGATCGGCAAACGCTTCCGGTTCTACGGCGACACGTTCTACCGCGAGGTCGTCGGCATCGTCGAGACGGTCAAGTACACGACGCTCGGCGAGGCGCCCCAAGCGTGCGTCTTCGTGCCGCTCGCGCAGAACTACGGCGACACGATGACGCTCTACGTCCGGTCGTCCGGTGGCATCGCGCCCGTGCTCGGCGCGGCGCGTGGCGAGCTCCGCGCGCTCGACCCTCAGGTGCCGGTCGTCCAGACGTTCACGGTCACCGACGTGATCGACCAGTCGCTCTGGGCGGCGAAGTTCAGCGCGGCGCTGCTCGGGATCTTCGGCCTGCTCGCGCTGGTGCTCGCGAGCGTCGGGCTCTACGGCGTGATGGCGTACGCGGTGAGCCAGCGGCAGCGGGAGATCGGCCTGCGGATGGCGCTCGGCGCACAGCAGACGGAGGTGCTGCGGCTCGTGTTGCGTGAGGGCCTGACTTTGGTTGCGACCGGCGTTGCGATCGGGCTGGCCGCCGCGTTCGTCGTCTCGCGCGGCGTTGCCTCACTGCTCTATGCCGTGAGCGCCACGGACGCGACGAGCTTCCTCGGCGCGGCCGGTGTGCTCGTCGCCGTCGCGCTCCTGGCGAGCTACCTGCCGGCGCTGCGCGCGAGCCGCGTGGATCCGATCGTGGCGTTGCGGGACGTGTGACGCTGGGCGGGTCCTGGGTGCAACGTGCTGGGTGCAGGGTGCAACGTACGAGTCCTGTGGGGGCCGGCTTTCCTGGCCCGAGCCCAGTCGAGGGCAGCCGGCCCTTTTCCGGTAGTGTCCGGCGTTTTCCGGCCCACCCCCCTGAGCGCGGCAGCCCCCCCCCCCCCCGCCCCCCCCCCCCCCCCCCCTGGTTCCCCC
>CAYHSN010000067.1:9757-11060 GCA_964359235.1 uncultured Vicinamibacterales bacterium
GCTTTCCTGGCCCGAGCCCTGCGGGCCCTTTTCGGGTAGTGTAGGGCTTTAGCCGTATAAGCCCAGTGCGCGGTGCAGCGCGGGGGGCGCGGCCGCGACCGCCTCCCCGGCTTGTTCCAGCGCGGCGTCTGTCTCAGCCGCGCGCCGCTTCGCGGTTCTCTGTTCCTCGACGGCCCTCGTCGCGCGCGCCATCGCGTCGGCAAGCCGCACCTTCGTTTCCTCGACCGCCTGGCGCGCCGCGTCGGCCTTCGCGGTCGCGTCGCGCTCGGCCGCGGCCGCTCTCGCGGCGTTCTCACGCGCCGCACGAGCCTCCGACTCGGCGGCCGCGAGACCGGCACGCCCGCGGTCGATCCGCGCGCGGCGCTCGACTTCGCTGGCGCGGGCCAGGGCTGCTTCGCTCGCGCGCTCTGCCTTCGCCCGCTCCGTTGCCAGGCGCTCGGTCTTCGCGCGCTCCGTGTCGCCGGCGCGCGCGCGCGGCCGCGTGCCTGATGCCGTGACGGCAGGCGCCGAGGGAGATCTCGATGCCGCCAACGCATCGCGCAGCGTGAAGCGCGCGTGCGTCAGCGCCGCGAGCGCCGCGAAACCCGGAAGCGGCAGATCGTCGACGAGCCGTCCTGGCGCGACGGTTCCCATGCCGCCTTGAATCGCGATCGCCTCGAGCGTCGTCGCGACCCGCTGCCGCACCGCGGGGCTCAGCGCGCCGCTCGCGCGCTCCAGGAGCGCCATCACGACCTTCAGCGCCGCGTTGACGGCGCGTTCCTTCGCCTCGCTCGCGGCGCGGAGATCGGCGGCCGAACCACCCTTGAGGGATCGTTCCTGCGCGCGGCGCAGCCGCGCGCCGGCCTCGAGGAGCGTGTCGTAGTCACGGCGGGTCTTCCAGTAGAAGTGATTGACCGCCCACGCCGACGCGCTCGGTTTCTCGAGCGCCTTCATCCGCGCGGCGGCCTCTTGCTCCCCCTCGGCCTTCAACGTCGCCGCGAGCGCGTTGCGCGCCGCGGTGAAGTCGTCCAGCGGGAGCTGATAGAGGCGATCGATTTCAATCGCCAGGTTCATGCTGTCCGGCCAGTATAGCCGAGGCTCTATACCGGCCGTGCCGCGTGGGGGCGCCTGTCAGCGCCCGCACGAGTCTTCACTCGTCATGGCGGGGTCCCCAACGCCCCGCGCCGCGCCCGCGCTCCTTCCGCAAGCCCGATCCGCACGACGCCGATCGCGCTCTTCCGGCGCGAGCACAGGGAGGCCTGGCTGGATCTGTCTGACGGGCCGGACCAGAACACCGAATCTGTGGGGTCCGGCTTCAGCCGGA
>CAYHSN010000068.1:0-11054 GCA_964359235.1 uncultured Vicinamibacterales bacterium
GTCGCTCGCGGGGCCCCGTCGCCCCGCTCCGCTCCGCGCTCCAGACTCGTTCCTCACTCGTCCATTTCGTGCCCCACATCCACCCGGTCCACGATCCCGATGATCGCCGCGTCGACCGGCGCGGCCTTGCGCCGGATCGCCTCGCCAGCCGCCTTCCCCTCGATCACCACGAGCACTCGCTCGCCGACGCCGGCGCCGACCGAATCGATCGCCAGGATCGCCGAGCCGCGCGGCTGATCATCAGGCGCGATCGGCTGCACGAGCAGCAGCTTGGCGCTTTCGAGCTTCTGGTTCTTGTGCGTCGAGACGACGGTGCCGATAACACGGGCGAGTTGCATGAGGGTCCCGGGCCGAGCTCGGCCCCTGCGTCTCTACGGCTCCCTGCACGGGCGACCCATCGGGTCGCCCCTACACGCGTTACTGGTTACCGGTTACCCGTGTTACTCGTGACTTCCGTATCCCAATGATCCACGATCCCCACAATCGACGCATCCGTCGGCACTTCAACCGGAAGGAACGGATAGGACGCCTCGCGGCCGCGCACGAAGAACACCTCTTCGCCAGCCCCCGCGCCCACCGAGTCGAGCGCGACGAGCGGACGGCCCGCAGGCTGGCGATCCGGCGTAAGCGGCTGCACCAGCAACAGCGTGATGCCGTCCAGGCCCGGATCCTTCCTGGTCACCACCACGTCGCCGATGACTCTCGCGAGCTGCATCTGTGACTCTGACGCTGTCGATGTAACGAAGCTCCGCCTCAAACCGTCGAGTGGCACGAGAACAAGAGCACGGCTACGCTTCGTTACTAAGCGCCGATCGGCACCCGTCAGTCAGCCGATCGCCCGATCACCCGATCGCCGAGATCTCGTCCGTCATGGCCCGCCGTCGCCGTGCACGTCGATGGTGTCGACGATGCCGACGATCGCGGCGTCCACCGGGCAATCCTTCATGCCCGACGCCATGCGCGCGGAGCTGCCGCTGACCACGAGCACGATCTCGCCGAAGCCGGCGTCGACCGTGTCGACCGCGACGAGGTAACTGCCTTCGGGTTTGCCTTGCGGCGACACGGGGCGCACGATGAGCAGCTTCTGGCTCACCAGGCGCTCGTCCTTGCGCGTGGCGACGACCGTGCCGACGATCCTGGCGAGGAGCATTGTTTGAGTGGCGGGGTCCCCTGCACCCCGCCAAGCGCGCTCGCTAGCGGGGCCCCTTCGCCCCGCGCCGCTCGCGCGCGATCATCACTTGGGTGGCGGGGACCCCTGCACCCCGCTCATCTCCATTGACGATTGTCGATTGCTGATTGTCGATTGCTGGAACCTGACGCCTGTCGACCTCTCTTCCTAGGAAGAAAAGCGAGCAGTCTCACTCCGTTCTTGAAATCGACAATCGTCAATCGTCAATCGACAATCCGTCCGTGGGGCCCCTTCGCCCCGCGCCGCTCGCGCGCGACAGCTAGCTCTTCACTGCCGCCTTGCCGATGGGAAGCACGTCCTCGAGGTTGGCGTGCGGCCGCGGAATCACGTGCACCGAGACGAGCTCGCCGACGCGCCGCGCGGCGGCGGCCCCGGCGTCGGTGGCGGCCTTCACGGCCGCGACATCGCCGCGCACGATGGCGGTGACGTAGCCCGCGCCGATCTTCTCCCAGCCCACGAGTGTGACCTTGGCCGCCTTCACCATCGCGTCGGCCGCTTCGATCATCGCGACGAGACCTTTGGTCTCGACCATGCCGAGCGCCTCGCCCATGCTGTCCTCTCCTCTTGGCGGGGACCCCTGCACCCCACCACGCGCGTCGGCTGCACGGGGACCCCGCACGCCCCGCTCCGCCTCCGCGCAAGCTCACTACGACGTCTTCGTTCCTACGTCCTCTTCCAGCTTCGCCTTCGAGCGCAGACATCTCACCCGGGTCCTCGATGAGGGCTGCAAGCTGGCGGTATGTTAGCGCATGGACGCCCCCGCGAGCCAGCGTGTAAACTAACGAGACTCATGGCACGAGGCCAGTCAGGCCGGACTGAAGTCCGGCGCTACGGGAGACGAACGGAGACGCGCCAGCATGGCCGACACTGACAGTCCAACGGACACGAAGAACTACTTTCTCGATATCCCCGTGAAGACGGGGCCGTCGCACGTCCGGGGCTCGCACGCGCTCGACTGGGGCATGCAGAACCGGCTCGCGCGGATCTTCAGGCCGTCCTCCGGAAAGACCGTGATGCTGGCCATCGACCACGGCTACTTCCAGGGCCCCACCGCCGGCCTCGAGCGCGTGGACGTCACGATCGTCCCGCTCCTCCCGCACGCCGACGCCCTCATGTGCACCCGCGGCATCCTCCGGAGCACGATTCCCTCGGTCTTCCAGAATGGCGTCGTGCTGCGCGCCAGCGGTGGACCGAGCATCCTGAAGGAGCTGTCGAACGAGCAGATCGCCGTGGACGTCGAAGACGCCGTGCGCCTCAACGTGGCGGCGCTGGCCGTGCAGGTGTTCGTCGGCGGCGAGTTCGAGACGCAGTCGATCCACAACATGACGCGGCTCGTCGACGCCGGCCTCCGCCACGGCATCCCCGTTCTGGGCGTGACCGCCGTCGGCAAGAACATGGTCCGCGACGCGCGGTACTTTCGCCTCGCGTGCCGGATCTGCGCGGAGCTCGGCGCGCAGTTCGTGAAGACCTACTACGTCGCCGAAGACTTCGAGACGGTGACGGCGTCCTGCCCCGTGCCCGTCGTCATGGCGGGCGGCAAGAAGCTCCCCGAGCTCGAGGCCCTGACGATGGCGTCTCGGGCGGTGCAGGAAGGGGCGGCGGGCGTGGACATGGGCCGCAACATCTTCCAGTCGGACGCGCCGTCGGCGATGATCCGGGCCGTCCACAAGGTCGTGCACGAAGGCCTGAAGCCCGAGCACGGCTACGAGCTGTACCAGACCCTCAAGCGGGAGCATGTCGGCGTCGGTGTCTAGCCGTGCTTGCACGGCTGGAATGTGTGGGAATGTGTCGATTCTCCGGCGGCGGGAGGGCCACCGGTGCAAGCTCGGCTTAGGCGCGGCCGCGGAGCGGCCGCTTAGTAACGAAGCGTAGCCGCGTCCGTGCTTTCATGCCACTCGACGGTTTAAAGCGGAGCTTCGTTACCGGCGCGCTGGCGTCTCTGAAGGCCGCGTCGCCCACGCTGAGCGTGGGCGTCCTGACGGCCGATCTGCTGGCGCTCGGCTCCGAAGTTCGCCTCCTCGAACAGGCTGGCGTCGGCGTCGTGCACTTCGACGTGATGGACGGCTGCTTCTGCCCGATGATGACCCTCGGGCCGCCGGTCATCAGGGCGGTGAAGACACCGCTCCTCAAGGACGCGCACCTGATGATCGACGAGCCGCTGACCAAAGTCGCGGATTACGTGGCCGCCGGTGCCGACATCGTCACGGTTCACGTCGAGGCGAGCCGGCACATCCACCGCGTGCTGCAGCAGCTCGGCCAGATGGCGAACGCAAACGACCCGGCGCGCGGGCTGGTGCGCGGCGTGGCGCTCAATCCCGGCACGCCGGTCGAGACGATCGAGCCGCTCCTCGACGAGCTCGAGCTGGTGCTCCTGCTCGCCGTCAACCCCGGCTGGGGCGGTCAGCAGTTCATTCCGGCGACGCTGGAGAAGATCGCGCGGGCGAGAGCGATCGTGGCCGGAACGTCTCGCGATATCCTGATCGGCGTCGACGGCGGCATCACGCGGCAGAACGTCGCCGAGGTCGCCCGCGCGGGAGTCGATCTCCTCGTGACGGGAAGCGCGGTGTTCGACGGCAAGGCCGCCGCCGAGAACGTCCGGTCCTTGCTGCAGGCGGTCCGTCCTCACTGACATCATGCGCTCGCGCTGGTGCGACACCGAGGCGCAACGGTTCATCGACACCTACGCCGGGCCGTGGGGTGAAGACCTGGCGCTCCGGACCTACACGAGCCGCCTGCTCGGCGCCGAGCCCGCGCTCGTGCTGCACGGCGGCGGCAACAGCTCCGTCAAGGGCACGATCGTGAACGCGCTCAGCGAGCGCGTCGCCGCGATCTACGTGAAGGCCTCCGGCCACGACATGGCCGCGATCGAGCCCGAGGGTCATCCAGCCGTCGACCTCGCGTACCTGCGCAGGCTGCGCGCCTTGTCCGACATGCCGGACGAGGCGATGATCAACGAGCTTCGGACGCACCTCTTCGATCATCGGAGCCCGACCCCTTCGCTCGAGACGCTCGTCCACGCGTTTCTCCCGCCGTCGTTCATCGATCACACGCACGCCGATGCCGTGCTCGCGCTGACGAACCAGCTCGGTGGCGCGGATCACGTCCGCGCCGCGCTCGGCGACGAGGTGACCGTGCTCGAGTACGTCGCACCGGGCTTCGCGCTCGCCCGCGCCGCGGCGGATGCCTTCGACGCGAAGCCGCAGAGTCGCGGCATGGTCTGGCTGCTTCACGGCCTCGTCACCTGGGGTGAGACGGCGCGTGAGTCGTACGAGACGATGATCGAGCTGGTGACGCGGGCCGAGGAGTACCTGAAGACGAAAGCCACGCGCCGGCTGCAGGTGTCCTCGCCGACTCCGGCGGCAGAGGCGACCGGTCGTCTGGCGTCGGTTGCACCGATCGTCCGCGGGCTTCTCGCACGAGGGGGCGGCGACGACCGGAACGTGCGCCGGCCGCTCGTCGTGCAGCCGCTCATCACGGACGAAGTGCTCGCGTTCGTGGACTCGCGGGAAGGTCGCGCGCTGGCGCTGACGCCGCCGCTGACCTCGGATCATCTCATCCGTACGAAGGCACTGCCGCTCTGGGTCGCCGATCCGCGCTACGACGATCCGATGACGCTGCGTGCACAGCTCACGTCGGCCATCCGCGAGTACGCCGATCAGTACGTGCGGTACGTGAAACGGCACGCGGGATCCGAGGCGCCACGTGCCGGCGCGTACGACCCGCTGCCACGCGTGATCCTCATGCCCGGGCTCGGCGCGCTCTGCGCGGGCACGGACGTCCAGGCGGCGACGATCGCGCGCGATATCATGGAGCACACGGTCGCGGTCAAGACCGAAGTCGCCGCGATGGGCACGTATCAGGGCCTGGGCGAAGCGGAACGGTTCAAGATGGAATTCCGCGAGTTCCAGCAGGCCAAAGTCCGCACGGCGCGGGAGCCGGCGCTCATCGGGCGCGTCGCGCTGGTGACCGGCGCGGCCGGCGCGATCGGCGCGGGCATCTGCCAGGCACTGCTCGGGCACGACTGTCACGTCGCCGTCAGCGATCTCGCAGGCGAGCGCCTCGAGTCGCTCGTCGGCGAACTTGCCGCGTCGTTCGGCCCGCGCGTCACCGGCGTTGCGCTGGACGTCGCCGATCCGCACTCGGTCGCCGGCGGGTTCGCGGCCGTCAGCCGCCTCTGGGGCGGTGTGGATCTCGTCGTCATCAACGCCGGGATCGCACACGTCGCGCCGCTCGCGGAGATGGACCTCGAGGTGTTCCGCACGCTGGAGCGCGTGAACGTGGAGGGCACGCTGCTCGTACTCGCGGAAGCGGCCCGCCACTTCGCCCATCAGGCCTGCGGCGGCGACATCGTCCTGGTCTCGACCAAGAACGTGTTCGCGCCGGGCGCGCGCTTCGGCGCCTACAGCGCGACGAAGGCCGCCTCGCACCAGCTCGCGCGCATCGCGAGCCTCGAGCTGGCGGATCTGGACGTGCGGGTCAACATGGTGTCGCCCGACGCCGTGTTCTCGCACGGATCGCGGAAGTCGGGGCTCTGGGCGGAAGTCGGTCCGGACCGCATGCGCGCGCGCGGCCTGGACGAGGCCGGGCTCGAGGAGTATTACCGCAATCGCAACCTGTTGAAGGCCGCCGTGACGGCCGAGCACGTCGCCAACGCCGTGCTCTTCTTCGCCACCCGTCAGACGCCCACCACCGGCGCGACGATTCCCGTCGATGGCGGGCTACCGGACGCCACGCCACGCTAGCGCGGGTCGACCTCGCCGTCGGACGCGATCGTCTTCACGCCGCGAATGACAACCGATTACGCGCTGATGGCGCGCTGCGCACGATACTGATCGCGGCAACGCTTGGAGCAGAAGTACTGGGCGCCCGCGCCGCGCCCGAGCGCGATCGCGCGCGAGGGCACGACGTACACGCCGCAGACCGGGTCGCGCACGAGCGCGACGGGCGACTGTCCGGCCGGACCGGCCGATCGCGGCGTCGCCTGCATCCCCTCGACGAGACCCGCGACGAAACGCCAGACGGCGCGCGCGATGAAAATGAGGAGGAGGAACCGCAACAGCCAGCCGATGATCATGTGCTGATCGAGGTGCGCGAGATCGAGGGCGTGACCCTCACGACCCTGGCGGCTTCGCCGGCGCGTCGCCGCCGACGCCCGGATGGGCCGACTTCATGTTGTCGAGAGCCTGCCTGGCCGCGCGGCCCTCCTGGCTGGCTGGCGAGATCGCGACCGCCTGCTCCCACGACTTCGCCGCGCCGTCGAGATCCTGCTTGCCGAACGCCCGGACGATGCCCTGGTTGAGGAGCGTCTTGGCGTGCTTCGGATCGACCGACAGCGAGTACTCCAACTGCTGCAGCGCGCGGTCGATCTGGCTGGAGTAGTAGAAGGCGATGCCGAGGTCCGTGCTCGCGTTGACGTTCTTCGGATCGATTTTCAGCGCATCCTCGTACCAGCGGATGGCCTCGGCGTAGCGCTCGGCGTCGAAGTAGAGGTTCGCCAGCACGACGCGCACGGCCGCGTCCTTCGGGTTGGCCTCGGCCTGCGCGCTGAGGGCGCGGGTCCTGTTCTCGTCGAGCGGCGGGGGCGACGGGTTAGCGGTGGCGGTCGACTGCGCGGCGGGGGCCGCGGCGGGGGCTTTCAGACGCGAACCGCTCCCGCCCTGCTGGCTGCCGATGATCCAGCCGACCAGCAGACCGAAGAACACGCCGGACACCGCAAAAACCAAAGACTCGCGCTGCATCGCTTGGATGACCGTCTCGATGATATCAGTTATCAGCTCTCAGCTCTCAGCTTCGAATCACGGCGATTCCAAGGAATCCTGCTGAGAGCTGACGGCTGAAAGCTGAGAGCTTCTGTCACACGCCCTTCAGCAGCGCGACCATCTCGCGCACCGCGCGCTCCAGGCCCACCAGCGACGCGCGCGCCACGATGCTGTGCCCGATGTTGAGCTCGGCGATCTCGCTGAGCGCGGCGATCGGCCGGACGTTCACGTAGTTGAGGCCGTGGCCCGCCAAGACCTCCAGCCCGTGCCGTCGCGCCATGCGGGCCGCCTCGGCCACCCGCTGCAGCATCTCCTCGCGCGCGGCGCCCGCCGCTGTCGTGTACGGGCCGGTGTTGATCTCGATCGCGTCGGCGGCGATCGCGCGCGCCTTGCGCACCTGATCCATGTCGGCGTCGATGAACAGGCTCACGCGGATGCCGGCATCGCGGATCTGCTTGATGAAATCCTTGATGGCCGCCGCCTGCAGGACGACGTCCAGGCCGCCCTCCGTCGTGAGCTCCTGCGGGCGCTCGGGCACGAGCGTCACCTGATCGGGCCGCACGTGCAGCGCGATCTTCGCCATGTCGCCCGTCGCCGCCATCTCGACGTTCAGCCGCGTCGAGATGACCTGGCGCAGCAGCTCCAGGTCGCGCTCCTTGATGTGGCGCCGGTCGCCGCGCAGGTGCACGGTGATGCCCTCGGCGCCGGCGAGCTCGGCCAGAATGGCCGCCGCGACGGGCTCCGGCTCGTGCGTCTTGCGCGCTTCGCGGATCGTCGCGATGTGATCGATATTGACTGCCAGACGCATACGCTCACCCCAGATGCCGCGTCACCGCGGCGGCGATCTCGTCGGCCCAGGCTTGTATGCGCACCCGGTCGCGCCCTTCGATCATGATGCGCAGCAACGGCTCCGTGCCTGAGTATCGCACGAGCAACCGCCCCTCTTCACCAAGGCGTTGCTCCACGCACGCCATCGCCTCGCGGACCTCCGGCGTCTCCTCGATCGCGCGCTTCTCCTTCACCCGCACGTTCACGAGTACCTGCGGGCAGGTGACGAGCGCGCTGGCCAGGTCCGCCAGCTCGCGCCCGGTTCTCATCATGACGCCGACGACCTGCAGCGCCGTGAGCAGGCCGTCGCCGGTCGACAGGTACTCGGAAAAGATGATGTGCCCCGACTGCTCGCCGCCGAGCGACGCGCCGCGGCTCACCATCTCCTCGCGCACGTATTTGTCGCCGACCGGACACCGCGCCAGCCGGATCCCCGCGTCGCGCAGCGCCAGCTCGAGGCCGAGGTTGCTCATCACGGTCGCCACGACGAGGTCGCCCGGCAGGCGTCCCGCGGCCTTGAGCTCGCGCGCGCACATCAGCAGCACGGCGTCGCCGTCGACGACCCGGCCGGCGCGATCGACGAAGATCGCGCGGTCGCCGTCGCCGTCGAACGCGATGCCGAGGCGATGGCCTCCCCCGACGACGACGGCGGCCAGCGGGCCCGGATGCGTGGACCCGCATGCCCGATTGATGTTGCGCCCGTCAGGCTCCGCGTTCATGACGGTCACGTCGAAGTCGAGGTCGCGGAAGAGGCGCGGCCCGACGGCCCACGTCGCGCCGTTGGCGCTGTCGATGGCCAACCGCAGCCGTCCGAGACGCGGCGCGTCCCGCATCGCGCTCCGCAGGTGCGCCAGGTACGCGCCGCTCAGGTCCGAAGAGGCCGGCGCGGACGCCGCCCGGTCTGGCGTCGGCCACTCGCAATCGGCGACGAGGGCCTCGATGGCGTGCTCGGTCTCGTCGGCGAGCTTCTCGCCGCGGCTCGAGAAGATCTTGATGCCGTTGTCTTCGAAGGGATTGTGCGACGCGGAGATGACGACGCCCGCGTCGAACCCCACCGAGGCGGTCAGGAACGAGACGGCCGGCGTCGGGATCACGCCGGCGCTCGTGAGGCTCGCGCCCGCCGCGCCCGCGCCGCGCGCGAGCGCCCGCTCGATCGCCGGCCCCGACTCGCGCGTGTCGCGCCCCACGAGGATCCGCAGCGGGCGCCCGTCCGGCGGCGCCAGCACGCGTACCAGGGCCGCGCCGAGACGCGCGACCGTGTCGCGGTCGAGGGGATATCGGCCAGCCGTTCCCCGCACGCCGTCGGTGCCAAAGAGGCGGCTCACCTGATCCTGACCGACGCCGTGGCCGGCCTGATGTCGGCGACGCCGACATCGTCTGACGGCTCGACGCGAATCGGGAGCGGGTACTGACCGGGCCCGAGACCGGAGAGATCGACGAAGGCCGACACTTGATCCGGCGTCAGCTTCGCGACGGCGTCGCGGCCGCCGCGCACCGTGACCGTGACGACCGGCGGCACGGCCTGCGCGCGCAGGCCCGCGCCCAGGTTGCGCAGTCGCACCGGCACGTTCGGCAGATCGCGCGTCATCGGCGCCGGGACGATCTCCACCGACACGACGGCGCTTCGCGGCTCGCGCAGACGCAGCGACGCGTCGGTCACGCCGATCGTCACGACGTCTCTGACCGTCTCGCTCGCGTTCTCGATGAGCACCGTCTCGGTCGTCGCCGCCGAGAGCTGCCGCACGTGGCTCTCGGGCCCCACGACCTCGACGGTCGCCGGATCGGCGGTCACGGCTCCGACGACGAATCCCGGCGCCGGGTCGCCGTCGACGGCCGGCACGACCGGCACCACGCGGCTCCCCGCCCGCTCCAGCTCGAGCGCGATCGTCGCGGGCATCACCTGCGCCACCTCCACGCCGAACGGCACGCGCACCTGATCCGTGCGCAGATGGAACAGGCGCGATCCGCCGCGCGCCGTTTCGAGATCGAGAATGGCGGCGACCTCGCCCGGCTGCAACCGGCTGAGCAGGCCCGACGTGCCGCGCACGCGCACGTCGACCGTGCTCGGCGGATTGCCGAGTATCTCCAGTGACGCGGGGATGTTCTGGAACTCGAGCGGCACGCGCAGGCCGCGCTCGACGACGTGCTCGCCGATCACGGCGAACCACAGAAGCGTGGCGAGGCCCACCGAGAGGAACTTCAACCCGAGGTTGCGGAACGGATGATATGCCATCACAGTTCGGAAGCGACCGACGTCTTGCGCCGCGCGTCGGCCGGCCGGCGGTACAGCACGAGCGCCTCGAGGCGCGCCCGCAGGTGATCCGGATCGAGATCGCGCTCGATGTGCCCGTCCAGCGTGAGCGAGACCTGTCCCGTTTCCTCCGACACGACGATGGCGACGGCGTCGCATTCCTCGGTGAGGCCGATCGCCGCGCGGTGCCGGCTGCCGAGATCGCGGCTGAGGCGCGGGTTGACCGTCAGCGGCAGAAAGCACGCGGCAGCCGCGATCCGCCCTTCCTGCACGATCACCGCGCCGTCGTGCATGGGCGACTTCGGCTGGAAGATCGCGAGAATCAGATCGTAGGTCAGCGCGGCGTCGAGCGGGATGCCGCTCTCGACGAAGTTCCTGAGCCCAATCTCGCGCTCCATCGCGATGATCGCCCCCGTCTTGTGCGCCGCGAGCATCGTCGTGGCGACCACGATTTCCTCGATCGTCTCGTCGCCCGCCTCGCGCTTCATGAAGTACCGGAAGATCGGCGCGCGGCCGAAGTGCGCGAGCGCCCGCCGGATGTCCGACTGGAAGATCACGATCGCCGCGAAGACGACGTACACGAGCATGTTGCGGACGAGCCAGTTGACCGTCTGCAGCGGCGCCAGTTGCGACACGTAGAACAGCAGGACGAGCAGGACCGACCCGACAGCCATCTGGACGGCCCGGGTGCCGCGAATCAGCTTGAGGAACTCGTAGATGAGGATCGAGACGAGCGCGATGTCGGCGACGTCCCACCAGGTGAGCGGCGCGCGGGAGAAGTAGTGGGCCAGGTAGTCCATACGAAGGGCCCCATTATGACCCGATTCGGCGCGCGTCAGTGCCTGGTGCCGCGTGCTTGGCACCAACAGCGATTCCGAATCACCCCGCGATGTCACGAAGCTTCGCCTCAAACCGACAAGTGGCTGGGGACGAAGCTTCGTTACCAGGCGGCGGCGCGCAGCCGATCGGCCGCCCGGACGACGTCCACCATGGCGCGGACGCCGTGGACGCGTACGATGTGGGCGCC
>CAYHSN010000069.1:0-6213 GCA_964359235.1 uncultured Vicinamibacterales bacterium
AGTTGAGGAGGGATTCGAGGCGGCCCTGCGCGATTTCGGCCTGGTACGGCGTGTAAGGCGTGTACCAGCCAGGGTTCTCGAACACGTTGCGCACGATCACGCTCGGCGTGACGCAGCCGTAGTAGCCCATGCCGATGTACGAGCGGAACACGCGGTTCTTCGCGGCGATGCCGCGCAGGCGCGCCAGGTAGTGCGGCTCGCTCTCGGGGCCGGCGAGATCGAGCGGCTTCTCGACACGGATGGAGGCAGGGATCGCCTCATCCATCAGCGCGTCGAGCGACCGGGCGCCGATGG
Source organism: uncultured Vicinamibacterales bacterium (assembly GCA_964359235.1). Lineage (GTDB taxonomy): Bacteria > Acidobacteriota > Vicinamibacteria > Vicinamibacterales > JAHECP01 > CAYHSN01. The sequence goes on from CAYHSN010000069.1 coordinate 295, forward strand.
CCGCGAGCATGGCGTCGCGGTCGGCGGGGCGCGGACCGATGTGGCGGTTGGCGAAGGAATCGAATATGAGATGGGACATTCTACCCGGCGATGCCGGCGTACTGCTCGTCGGTCAGCAGGTCTTTCTCTTCCGCCGGATTCGACAGCTTCAGCACGATCATCCACGAACCGTGCGGGTCCTTGTTGACCGTCTCAGGTTTTCCGGCGAGAGCCGAGTTGACGGCCGCGACTTCTCCCGACATCGGGGCAAAGAGCTCCGATACCGCCTTCACCGACTCGATGCCGCCAAACACCTCGCCCGCCTTCAGCTTGCGCCCCACGTCGGGCAGCTCGAGGAACACGACGTCGCCGAGCTGCTTCTGCGCGTAGTCGGTGATGCCCACTCGGCCCTCACCGCCCGCGATCATGATCCACTCGTGGTCCTTCGAGTACTTGCGGTCCGCTGGGTACATACGATCAGCTCCTCGGTCGCTTATAAAACGGCAGGGGGACGACGCGGGCGCGTGCGCGGCGGCCGCGGATCTCGACTTCGAACTCGGTCCCGGGCTCGACGCGATCGATCGGCAGGTACGCCATGCCGACCGCCTTCTTCAGAAACGGTGTCTGGGTGCCGCTCGTGACGTACCCGATCTTGCGATCGGCGTCGACGATGTCGTAGCCGTGGCGAGCGATGGCGCGATCGATCATCTCGAAGCCGACGATCTTGCGTGCCAGGCCTTCGGCCTTCTGGCGGCGCAGCACCTCAGCGCCCAGGAAGTCGTCTTTCTTCCAGCCCACGATCCAGCCCAGGTCCGCCTCGAGCACCGTCGTGGTGTCGTCGATGTCGTTCCCGTAGAGGCGCATGGCCGCCTCGAGGCGGAGCGTGTCGCGAGCGCCGAGGCCGGCGGGGATCACGCCGGCGGATTTGCCCGCCTGGAGAATCGCGTCCCAGACGCGCTCGGCGCTCTTCGGCGGGACGAAGATCTCGAACCCGTCCTCACCTGTGTAGCCGGTGCGCGAGATCGTGACCATCACGCCGGCGACTTCCCCGCTCGCGAACCAGTAGTACTTCATGCCGGCCAGATCGACGCCGGTGAGTGGTTGGAGCACTTCTCGCGCGACCGGCCCTTGCAGCGCGATGAGCGCGTAACGCGCGCTCGAGTTCACGGCGACCGCATCACCGGCCGGCTTGATCTGCTCGCGGATCCAGGCGAAGTCTTTACCGGTGTTGGAGGCGTTGACGACGAAGAGGAAGTGGTCGCCGGCCATGCGATAGACGAGCAAGTCGTCCACGAAGGTCCCCTGCGGCGTCGTCAGGGCCGAGTAGTGCGCCTGACCGATGGCGAGTTTCGACGCGTCGTTCGACGAGATGCGCTGCACGGCCGCGAGGGCGTCTGTGCCGGCGATTTCGACCTCGCCCATGTGGCTCACGTCGAACAGGCCCGCGCGCGTGCGCACGGCGTTGTGCTCGTCGCTCACGCCGGAGTATTCGACGGGCATGTCCCAGCCGGCGAAGGGAAACATGCGCGCGCCGACGGCGCGATGTCTTGCGTTGAGCGGGGTCTGCTTCAGGGGGGCATCCGCGGGAGTCGTCATGGGGATGTCAAGGACCGGGAGAAGGGCGCGCAACCGGTCAAACGTACTATGCGGGTGTGAGGGGGGTCAAGAATCGCGCCGGCTATCGGCCGCGGACAGTCACCTCAAAGCGCTGGTCCGGCAGATCAGACGCCACGTCGATCATCGGCGGCTGGACGAGCAGCTCACGACGCCCGCACACAAGGCTCAGAGCCCAGCGGCCGGGTTCAGGAAGTCGGAGAATCTGCGACCCATCGGCGGCTGGGGCACCTTGCACGACGGTCAGGCCCACTCGTCCGAAAGGCCCCACCGCGTGCAGTTGACACCCTTCACCGCCCAGGGCCGTGACGAGCACCGTGATGGAACTCTGCAGCTCGATGTCCCCAAGATCCAGCACCGAGGGAAGCTGCTCCACCGGCGCCAGCGGAATGCGACGCACACCAGCTCGCTCGCTACCGATTCGAAGCTCGCCCCGCCCCTCGGGTGGCAACGCCAGTTCGAACCGCCCGTCCGGCCCGGTTAGCTGCGACAGACTCATTTGCCGGAGCGGGTCTGAGCTTCCAACGTAGCCGGCCAGCTCGGGCACCCGAGCGACCAGGACGTTCGACATCGGCTGGCCGTTCCGGACGACGCGGCCGCGCACCCGTTTCGACGGAATCAGCCTCAGTTCAATTGGGCGGCCGCTCGGAGTCAGAAGAGTTGAGGTCCTGCCCAGCGTTTCGTGCATGGCCACGAACTCGTACGGTTGGGCGGCGAGTCCGAATACCTCGAACTCTCCTGCCTCATCTGCGCGCGTCTCCGCCACGAGGCGGTACTTCATCGTCGGCTTCGTCGGAACCGCCCGCTCGTCCTCCGGCCTTCGCACTCGCTCCGATACGAGCACGTGAGCGCTCGGTGCCGGCCGGCCACGGGCATCCGTGACGCGCCCGGTGAGGCGAATCGGCGGCTCGACCCACACGTCGTGCACCACCTCCACTGGCCCGGCCTGCCACCCGTCGAACTTCACGCGCACGTCCGCGAACCGCCGCCCTCGGATGTTCAGCTCGGCGTCCACCGCCTCAGACGGACCGCAAATCCAGTAGCGACCCGGGCGCAGCGTTTCAATGCTGATGCGCTTGTCGACGGCGTCGAACACGCGAGCGCCGCGGGACACCGCCACCTGCTGAGCCGCTATCGACACGGGATCGAGGGACTCGGCCGGTGCGGTCGCCAGTAACAGACGAACCAGTCGGCACCAGGCCGCTCGCCGGAGCGCGATCGGCTGGATGCTCGGCGCAGCGGCTGGCGACGCTGGCGCAACACCGAATCGAATCTCGCCGGCCGCGGAGAAGACGACGACTCCGGACTCGTTCCACGGGACACCAACGCACTCCCACCACTCCTCTGGCAGCGCCAGACACCGCGGCCACTCGTCCCAGGCCGTTGCGCCATCGTGGCTGAGCCAGAGAATCTGCGTTGCGGCCGGCCGTTCGATCGCCAGACGTCCCCGGAGCGTTCGGCGACGCTGAGACTCAACCGGTTTGACGCCCGGCTCGCGCGGCCAGCGAAACGGCCCTTCCAGCGTGTAGCCGCCGAGCGCACTCTTGAACACCAGTACGGACTCCTCGCCCGGACGACCCGCCAGCGCGACCTGCACCGCTGAGGTCTCGACCTTGGTGCGGGCGGCCAGGCGCCAGGTCACCGCGCGGTTCTCGGATCGAATGAGATGAAGGATCTCTGTTGCCCCGGCGTCTCCGAGAGGCAGAACGACCGTCAGCACCACATCCGGGCCCGCGCGGGCGCTCCTTGCGGTGACGGGCGCCACGTCGATCGCGAACGGCAGGTCGGATTCGCGCGGTGCCTGCTGACCTGCAGCGATCGTCGCCGTCAGGATGACGAAGGCCAGCGCGCCCAGTGGCAGCACAGTCATACCTTCCGATCCTTCAGGCGATCGAACATCGTGAGGAGGGCGGCGCCCGTGACATGGCCACCTTCCGCTACCTCGTCGGGCCGCAGGCACACGACTCGTCCGTCCAGCAGAAACGCGTAGCGATCGCACAACCCGGCGAGATCGTGTAGCCGGTGCGATGACACCAGACTGCCAATCCCGCGCGCGCGCTTCGCCTGAAGGGTTTCGGTCAACCAGCGGGCGGCATCGGGATCCAGGCCTTCGTAGGGCTCGTCGAGCACCAGCAGCCGCGGGCCGAGCCGATCGAGCGCAGCCTTCACGCCGGCGAGTTGCCGGGACCCGCGCGATAGCAAACGAAACGCCCGGCCGTCCTCGCCGTCCACGCGCGGTGCGCCGAGGATCCGCCGCCATCGCCGCACGGAAACCGTCGGCGGAAGAGTCCATTCGCCGCCGAAGTAGGCCACTGTCAGCGCGTGGGGTCCTGCGCGCGGAGAGCACCCAGCCAGTCGTACCGTCCCTTCTGATGGCCTGACGAGTCCGAGGAGGATGCGCAGCAGGGTCGTCTTGCCGGCGCCATTGGGACCGATCAGGCCAACGGTCTCCGACTGCGACATCGTGAGGTCGACCCTGTCGAGCACACGTGTCCTGCCATAGTGTTTGGAAATCGCGCGCATCTCGAGTATGAGTGACGCGCTCATGGCTCCTCGACCAGCGGGAAGTCGCGTCGTGCGAGGTACAGGATCGCCACACCGAGCGCAGCGGCGACCAACGCGAGCAGGACCGCGACGAGCGCCCCTTCAAATCCTGGGGGTCTTCGTTCGAGCAGCGCGAACGGGACCGCCGCATGGACAACCACAGACCTGATGAAATCCGCGATGTCGTGAGGGGCCCTGGCCTTTGTCACTGCCTCTGCCACCCAGATGAAACTCTCGCGCAGGCCCACCGAGAGGAAGAGCGCCCCGCACCAGACCACCCCGCCCGTGAATCGCGACAGCCGTACCGTGAGCGACCACGTGAAGGCCGACACCAGCACCAGTGCCGTCATCCCTCGCGGCTGGAAGGCCAACGGCAGCTTGCCGGGGTCGACGGCCAGTTCGACGATACCAACCAGGAGCCACGCGAGCCATCCCGGCAGGCACGACGCCACCCAGTGTGCCAGCACGATCCGCGACCACGGACGACCGCTGACGAGGAGCGGATCGTAGCGACCTCGCGAGGCTGGTCCGCAGAATCCCGTCGCGGCGGCGAACATCTGGACAAGAAGCAGGCTCGCCAAGGGGCTTTCGACACCGGCTGGATCGAGATAGACAGTCCACCCCCCGATCGCCACCACGGCCGCGCAGATCAGCCACACGGACCACGGATGAGGAGATACCGTCAGGAAGTACCGTACCGATGACGCGGTCATATGTTGACCCGCAGGATCGTTCCGGCTGCGGTGAGCAGCACCAGCGTTCTGCCCGACCGGCTCAGAATCAAACGCGCCGACTCTGGAACGGCGACGATGTCTCGGAGCTGCCCCTCGGGCGAAAACCGCTTCAGCCACCAGCTCAGCTCGTACGCTGCGCCCGGCGATACCACCGCACCGTCTGCAACAGTGGATGAGAGCACCCACACGTCGCCGTCGCGCAGCGCGTACACATCTCTGACGGGCCGAGCCGGGTTCGAGGACATCAGGACTTCGTCGGGCGACTGCGACGCCATCCCGGCCAACTGGATCACGCGACCTGTCCCCTCCCGATCGACAACCGCCACGCTCGTCTGGCCCGGAAACCAACACGGCAAGAGCCCGCGATCGCCAAGCCCGCAGGACACCAGGTTCAACACCACCGCCTCGGCCCGCGGTCGATCGAAGACCCGCGTTTGCAGGACTCCCCAAGCTCGCCGATTCGATTCGCCCGGGGGACCGGCGGTCAAGGCGGGTGCGGGAGGATCGACCCCGAACACGTGATAGACAAGATCGGCACCGCTGGCGAACAGGCCCAGATGGGGGGCCCGCAGGTCGATTCGGCGAACGATCCGTCCATCTTCGGCGAGCTGGCCAAGGCTGTGACGCCCGACGAGGGTCCAGAGTGCGCCGTCATCGAGTCGTGCGAGACCCCAGAGGTTCTCGACCGGCGGGATGTCGCGAACTGCGACCTGATCTGCGGCGCCGCGCTCGATGTCAATCGCAATCAGGTTATGAGCGAGCGTCAGCAGCCAGACCCTGCCACCGGCCGCGGCTCGACCCACGACGACGTCTCCGACGGCGATGCCGGAGGCAGGGCCGGCCGGGTTTCCGGCCCGCGCCGGAGACGGATCGGGCGTCTGCTCTCTCCCGCAACCCGGCGCGGTCATGCCAACGACCGCGCAGATCGCGAGTCCAACAATACGCCGGCGAAGTCGGCCTTTCATGGTCAATCCCAGGGTGTCGTCGCCCGCGGGGGGGGGGCCCCGGGGCCCCCCCCAGCGCGGCGAACACATCACATTTAGAACAA
>CAYHSN010000069.1:6223-11012 GCA_964359235.1 uncultured Vicinamibacterales bacterium
CTTTTCTTGGACAACCCCTGGGGGTCGGCGCGGGGGGGGGGGCCCCCGGGGTCCCACGGCCTGCGCGACGATCAGATCACTTTCCGAAGATCTTGATCCGCACGCACTCGGCGTAGTCGAGCTCGCAGTCGATCCCCATCGCCCATCTCCACCAGAAGCTGTCCTCGTTGGCAGCCTGCTCGAAGCATTCGCCGAGATCAGTGGTGCACCCGGCCCACGCCGGCTGGGCCGCGCCGGCGGCCAGCAGGGTCGCCAGCACCGTGAGCATGACCATCCTCTTCAACATCGACATCGCTTCGCTCCCGGACCCATAAGGGCCCGCACGTCCAGTCACTGGACGCGCACAATCGGGGCGCGCGACCCACGATCCCCACGGACCGTCCTGCCTCGCCCGCCTGTTCCACCGCAGGCACTCGGTATCACGGGCGGCGTTCAAGCGCCGCCAGTCTTATTCTCCACATCCGCCTACGCCCCTCCTTCGGGAAGATCCGGCCCCTGCTCTGCGTGACCACGCTCCTCGGCGGGTGTGGCGCGCTCACCCGGCGGCCGATAGCGCAGGTAGGCCTGGAGTGTGTGGTAACTGATCCCCAGAACGTCGCAGGCCTTGCGCTTGTTGTTGCCGCACCGCTCGAGCACCAGCCGGGCGTACCGGCTGCCCCACGTCCGCAGGGACTCGTCCCGACCGGCAGACGGCACGAGGGCGTCCGTGTAGTCACCAACCAGCATCGGCGGCAGGTCCTCCAACGTGATCTGGTTCGAGTTCGCCAGGGCCACCAAGCGCTCGATCATGCGCTCCAGCTCGCGCACGTTGCCCGGCCAGTGGTAGGCCAGCAGCGCGTCCTTCGCCGCCGTCGAGAGGGCGAGGGGACGCACGTGCTGATATCGATCCAGGAACCGCTCCGCCAGTTCCAGAATGTCCTCGCGCCGCTCACGCAGCGGCGGCATCACGACCTCGACGCCGTTCAGGCGGTAGAACAAGTCGAGGCGGAAGTGCGCGCGCTCGACCAGCTCGACGAGACTCCGGTTCGTCGCCACGACAATCCGGACGTCGAGCCGGCGCACGCCCTGTCCTCCGACACGCTCGACCGACATGTCCTGGATCGACCGAAGCAGCTTGGCTTGCGCCGACAGCGAGAGGTCGGAGACCTCGTCGAGGAACAACGTGCCCTGGTCGGCGTGCTCGAACTTGCCTCGCCGGCCGCGAACGCCCGTCGCGGTCCGGTCCTCAATGCCAAACAGCTCCGCCTCGAGCAATGACTCGACGAGGGCGGCGCAGTTGATCGCCACAAACGGACCGTGCCGCCGGCGGCTCAGCTCGTGGATCCGACGCGCGACGAGTTCTTTTCCCGTTCCGCTCTCACCCTCGACGAGCACCGTGAAATCGGTCGCCGCCACTCGCTGAATGCGCTCACGAACCTTTCGTATCGCCGCACTCGTTCCCACGAGCATCGTCGTGTCGTCGGCCCGGGCGGGTGCGGGCGTCGCCAGAACGGATGGACCACCAAGGCGCCGATCATCGATCTCGAGCACGAGCGCCGCGACGTATCGGGCCGCCTGCAGTGCCTGATGATCCCAGTCGTCGAACGCGGCGAAACCCTCCGCCACCGCCTCGATGCGCGCCGGGGCCCGGGAAGTCGGCGGAATGGCGACAGAGACTTTGCCGTGATCGCCTCGCTCGCCCGCGCCGCTGGCGGGCCCCACTTCGCTGATGGTCACGGCGCGCGCCGCGACGAGCCTGCGCAGCCCATCTTCGAATCGCTCGCGGAGCAGCATGGAACCTCGCGGCGTCTTCAGCCCCGCTGCAACGTAGGCGAGGAACTCCTGAAACCCACGGCGCCGGTCAGGCCTCCGGTTCCACGCGCGGAGCGGCTCAGCGGCCGCTACTCGACCATCCACCACGGACATTGCTGCCTCGAGCTTTGCAGAAGCCCGTATCAAACGCGGTGCCAGAGGCGAATGCTCGCGCATCTCACGATTCCGGGTCGTTTCGACCACTTGGAGTTCGCGGGACAATGGCGTCTGGGTCACGGCTACCCGTGGTTGTGGCTGTTCCACTCTCGTTCTCCGGGTAGTGGCTACCCATCAGCGGGTCGCCAGTTCACCCAAGTCATGCTGTCGCTCGTCAAAGCTCACAGCGCCGCGGTAGCGGACACCACGTGAGGGGTCGAGCGCCGCCACCTCACAGCGAACCACGCGCCCGCGCACCGAGACCGAACCTCCCGGTGCGATGAACTGCAAGACCACGCGTGTGCCAGGGAACAGCCGAGCCGGCGTCTCGATGAGCACTCCGCCCTCGCCGATATCGACGAGCGCGACGTCCCGCCCCGGCCGCAGGCGCGCGGCCGCCCATCGCGCCTCCCCGGCAGACCGGCGGACCGAGCGCCGGCGATCGGTCATCGGTCGATCCACCCGCGCGAGCCTGTGTCGAACTTGAGGACGCGTGTGCGGCCGGTCGCGCCGAGCACCCGCACCGCGTACTGCACCTTGCCGCGGCCTCTCAGATAGATCGTTCCCGGCGTCGCTGAGCCGATCGGTGTGAATGTCATGATGCGGCTGCGTCCGATCTGCAGCGCGTCGCGATCGCCGGAGAATGCGGAGGCGGATCCGATTGCGGGGATCTCCTCGTGAATCGCGAAGGTCACGCCCGGAAACAGGTCGCTGATCTGTTCGTACGCCGAGACCGGCCTATCGACACCTCGCGCGATCTCGGCGGTCCGGACGCCGTTACTGTTGCCATCGAGGAACGCCGCATAGCGGACCAACGCGCCATCGCGCTGGAATCGCAACGCGACCGACGCTGACCGCCGGACCGCCTCCATCCGCGCGAGCCGGCAGCGCGCCGCCAGATAGCGCGCGGCCGAGGCGGTCCGGTACTCATCCACGCCCGTCAGCATCTGTGGCAGCCCCACCGTGACGAGCGTCACGAGCAGCGCCGCGACGACCAGGATCTCGACGAGCGTGAGTCCACACTCATCGCTTCGATGCCGGACCCGCATCCTTCCCTTTCGGCGGTGTGACGCTGATGAGATCCTTGATCTTGAGGAAGCTCTTCTCACCCACGCCCTGGACGTTCATGAGTTCCTCAATCTTCTTGAAGCCGCCGCTCTTCTCGCGGTACTCGAGGATGCGCTCGGCCGTCCTCGGGCCGATGCCCGGGAGCGACTCGAGCTGGACCGCAGTGGCGGTGTTCAAGTTCACCGGGGCCGAGGCGGTCACCTTGTTCGCCTGACGGTCTTCCTTCTGGCTGGCCGCCTGCGACGGCAACGCGCCAACCAGGACGACGAGCAACACACCGACGACGATGCTGATGCGACGCATGTGTGCCTCCTTCAGAGGTTGAGGGACGAGGTGGTGGCCCTGCGTCCGGAGACTTCGCCCTGGGTCGGGCGGCGAGGTCGGAGATGGAACGTCAGGGCCGTCAAGACGACGAGCAAGATCGGAACCGGGCCAGGACTGACAGCCTCGTCACGGCAAATCGAAGCGATCGCTGGAGTTCGGTTGCGACCCCTCCAACCTGCGCGTGGCAGGCGGGCGCCGACAGGCCGTTGACGTCAACCGCGGTTGCACCATCCGTCACGACAGGCTCGGAGATCCTCGGCGATGTGGGCTTCCGGCAGGATTCTGTGGTTGCGCCTCCGGCAACTTCAGTGGCAACCAACCCCGGGCGCCATTGACCATCCGGAGAGGGCGTCGTATCGTGGGCCTGCGATGCCGATTTCGCTCGCCGTTCTCCTGGGGTGGACGTGGCTTGGGGCGCTCGGGAGCGCTCAGCAGACACCGCCCGGGCTCGACACGCTGCTCGAGCGCGCATCCGCCTACCTGGCCGAGTACGAGAAGACCTTATCGTCGGTTGTGGCCGAGGAGCGGTACGAGCAGATCGTCCAGTACTATCTTTCAAGTGCCGCGGGCGGACGCATCGCCTCGTTCAACACCTGGACGCGCCGGCGTAAGCTCGTCTCCGACTATCTCCTCGTGAAGGTCCAGGGCCTGACGGGGTGGCAGCCGTTCCGCGACGTGCTCGAGGTCGATGGCGACCCGGTCGGCGATCGCGACACCCGCCTCAGCGATCTCTTCATCAACCAGGCCGCGCAGGCGTTCGACCAGGCCGCGCGCATCGCCGAGGAAAGCGCCCGCTACAACATCGGCGGCGTCAGCCGCACGATCAACGTCCCGACGCTCGCCCTCGTCTTCCTCAGCTCGGCCAGCCGGTATCGCTTCGACTTCAGGATCGAGGGCGGCCGGAAGATCGAGGGCATCGAGACGGCGGGCATCGGCTACCGCGAGCGCCAGCGCCCGACGCTCATCCGCACCACCGGCGACAACGACCTCGAGGCCTCAGGCGTGCTGTTCATCGACCCCGACACGGGCCGCGTGATCCAGACGGTGCTGCGCACCGACGATGGGAGCCTGCAGTCGGAGATTACCGTGACGTTCCGGCCGGACGGGCGGCTCGGCATCTGGGTGCCGGCGCGCATGAAGGAGCTGTACAAGGGCTCGTCCGAACGGATCGAGGGCACGGCCACCTACGCGAAGTTCCGGCGCTTCAAGGTGGAGACGTTCGAGATCATCAAGTAGGAACGAGGGACGAGGAACGAGGAACGAGTGGCAGTGAGCGAGACCTGGCGCTGGGGGCTGGGGAACTGTCGATTGTTGATTGTCGATTGCTGATTGCTGATTGCTGATTGGCCAGCGCCTAGCTTCGCTAGCAGCTAGCCCCTGGCTGCCAAGGTTTCTCGGTACCAAGCCACGGTCCGGCGCAGGCCTTCCTCGAACGACACGGTCGGCTGAT
>CAYHSN010000070.1:0-10975 GCA_964359235.1 uncultured Vicinamibacterales bacterium
AGGGATTCGAACCCCGATAACGTGGTCCAGAGCCACGTGTCCTACCGTTGAACGACCTCCCAGCAATAGACGGGCCGCGGAACGGGGGACCGAAACATCAATTATATGAGAGGCCGACAGAGCCCGGCAACCGAACGGGCCGGCTGAAGCCGGCCCCTACGACCACTACGACCACGCGACGGGCGGGCCGCGTAGCGACCGGACCGCCGGACTACCCCGACCGCCGCGCCTGCGTCGGCGCGCGCGCGAGCAGCCCTTCGCACGGAAGCGTCTGCGGCCCGTTCTCCGTGCAGACCGCGTAGCTCGACCCGGTGAACATCGACACGCCGGCGTGCTCGCCCTTGGCATTCAGGATGTAGAAGCTGATGCCGAAGTTGGGCTCGCCTTTTTCGTTGAGGAGCCGCTTCTCGATCGTGTTCGCCTTGATGCGCTTGAGCCCTTCCATGCCGGCGTCCTTCGGGTGCATCCCGCGCCGCATGTTCTCGACGATCAGGTACGACGTCAGGCTGTAGAGGTTCGCCTCGCCACGGCCGGTCGATCCCGCCGCCCCCACGTCACCATCGACGTAGAGGCCCGCGCCGAGAATCGGTGAGTCGCCGGCCCGCCCCGGAATCTTGAACGCCAGCCCGCTCGTCGTCGTCACACCGCAAATCTCGCCCTTCGCGTTGATGCCGTCGCAGTTGATCGTGCCGAGATAGTGCTCGGGATCGAGCCAGCCATCGGCCACCATCTCGTGCAGGACGCGGAGCGCCGCCTCCTGGCGCTTGGTGGGATCGAGGTAGTGGGACGGGTCGATGCGCCGCTTCCACTCGAGCCAGCGGGCCCGGGAGCGCTCCGTGTTGAGGTCGGCCTCGATCGTGAAGCCCAGGTTCCGCGCGAACGCCTGCGCGTCCTTGCCGACGATCAGGTGATGGTCGGTCTCGTCCATCACGGCCTTGGCCACGAGCGACGGGGTGCGCACGCCTTCGATCGCCGCGACGCCGCCCGCGCGCTTCTTGGGTCCGTGCATGCACGACGAGTCGAGCTGCACGACACCGTCGGCGTTCGGCGTGCCGCCGTAGCCGACGCCGCCCTCCGTGGGGTCCAGCTCGTTGAGGTTCACGCCCGCGATGAGCGCGTCGAGCACGTCGGTGCCCTGCGTGATCATCGTGAACGCCTTCTCCACGCAGGTCTGCGTGCCGCCGTTCTTGTACCGATTGCCGTTGGCCGACGAGACGACCAGCGGCTTGACACCGCGGGGCGTCAGGATCGTCGGCCCCTGGTTGAACGCCGGGCGCGGCGCGACGGCGACGACACCGGCGACGGCTCCCGTGCGCACGAACTCGCGACGAGTGATCGTCCTGGCCATGCCACCTCCTCTGGGCGGGGATGCCCCCGCCCGCAGGCCTACTTCGTCATCCCGTACTTCTTCAGAATCTCCCTCACGCGATCGATCGGGATCGCGTCCACCGTCCGCCCGCGGCTCGTGACCGGCGTCGCCTGGAAGAGCGAGTTGTAGACCGCTTCCTCGGTCGCTTCGAGCGCGGCCTGGAAGAGCGGCGACACGGCACCGGGCGTCAGGATCGCCCGCGGGCGAGCCCCCTCATCGGAGCGGTAGCGGACCTCGGACGAGGTCGAGAACGCAATGGCGAAATCGCCGCTGCCGCCGCCATACGACGAGCCCGTACGGGCGAGGCCGAAGACGGCCCGCGCCGCGATCCGGCGCAGGTCGCGCGCATCGGCGGGGGCGTCGGTCGCGACGACGATCATGCAGGAGCCGTCGCCCACGTCCACGCGACCCTGCGAGCCGGACGGCGCGTAGGAGTAGCGCCCCAACTCCTTGCCGACCGGCGCACCGCCGATCGTGAGCACGCCGCCGAAGTTCGTCTGCACGAGCACGCCGAGCGTATAGCCGCCGTAGCGCGCCGGCAGGACGCGCGACGCGGTGCCGATGCCGCCCTTCCAGCCATAGCACGTGGTGCCCGTGCCCGCACCGACGGCGCCTTCGTGCACCGGCCCCTCGCTCGCGCCGCGGATCGCGGCGATCACGTGCTCGCGCGTCACGTGGAACCCGCGGATATCGTTCAGCCCGCCATCGTTCGTCTCGCCGACAACCGCGTTGACCGACCGGACCTGCTCGTTGCCGGGCTGCGCGAGCGTGTAGGCGACCACCGCCTCGACCGCCGTGCCGACGCTCAGCGTATTGGTCAGCACGACAGGCGTCTCGATCTGGCCGAGCTCGACGACCTGCGTCGAGCCGGCCAGCTTGCCGAAGGCGTTGCCGACGAAGACGGCGCCAGCCACTTTCTCCTGAAAGAGGTTGCCGCCGTGCGGCAGGATCGCCGTCACGCCGGTCCTGACATTGTCGCCGTCGATGATGGTCGTATGGCCGACCTTCACCCCCTGGACATCGGTGATCGCGTCGAGCGGTCCTGGAGGGAACACGCCGATCTCGAGGCCGAGGTCGCGCGCGCGCGGCTTCTTGTCAGCTCCGATGATGAGTGCCGAACCCAGAATGCAGCATCCGCACAGGGCGGCGACGCTCCAGATCCGGCGCTGCCCCACGCGTGCGGTCTTCGCCATGGCTCCACCTCGTCCATCACGCCTACCACGAGAACTTCGTGCCGAGCTTCATCACGCGCGGCGGCAGGATCCCCGTCGGCCGGAGAAAGCTCGAGCCCGTCGTCGTCGTGAGCGCCGTCACGGCGTTCGAGTTGAAGATGTTGAACACGTCCACGAACAGCCCGACGGTCGTCTTGCCCGGCAGTTTGAACGACCGCTCGCTGCGGAGATCGAACAGGACGATGTCGTCGCGCTGCCGGCTGCCGGTCGGCTCCGCCTGGACGGAGACGCTGCCGTAGTTCAGCGAGACGCTGACGGACCTGGCGAAATAGGTGCCTTCCTGATAACGAAGGATCGGCGAGAAGCGGAGCCCCCAGCCGGGGTCGAACGAGCCGGTCACCTTGAAGGTGGATCGGCCGAGGTAGCCGACCGGCGGCGCCTGATTCGGGTTGGTGCGGAACGCGTTTTCCTTTTCCCACGTCCTCGCGTAGCTGACCTGCGCCGACCAACGGCCGCTGAACCGCCGGGTCGCGGCGATCTCCCAGGTCCTCGCCCTCGACGCATACCCGGTGGTGTTGATCAACTGGTTCAGCGTCAGGCCCACCAGGGACGGATCCAGGTTGAACAGGTTCAGCACGCCGTCGTCAGCCGTTCCGGTGACTGCGTCCACGCCGGGGTCGACGCGCGTAACCGGAATGTTGTACGCCGAGTACGGCCGCAGCGCGTTGACGGTCTGAAACTCGCGACTGGTCCGGTTGTAGACAAAGCCCGTGCGCAGGACCAATCGGTAGGGCATGCTGCGCTCGTACCAGAGCGTCACCTGGTCGTTGAAGGCATCCTTCAGGTTCGGATCGAACGAACCGGTCGCGACGCCGCCGCGCGTGCCCAGGAGCGTGCGCTCCTCTCCACGCTGCCACACCTTGTCCCCGTTGGAATCGACCCACGTGTATCGCGACCACTGGGGAGAGGTGTTCGGATTCGAGACGTCCGCCACCTGCCGGGTCGGGTTGATGTAGTACCGGCCGTAGGTGGCCTTCACGACGTCGCGGGCGGTGCCGGCGATGTCCCAACTCACGCCGATGCGTGGCCCGAGCACGTTCCAGGTGATGAGGTTGTCCACGCCAGACACCGAAAGGCCCGGCGCGAAGTCGTTGGCGGGCCGCTCTTGATCGGGATACGCGGAGCGATAGTGGTCGTACCGAAGGCCCGCGTTGATCGAGAAGCGTCCGGTCGTCCACGTATCGCTGAAATAGAGCCCGTTCCAATAGAGCCGGTTGTCGGAGTTGAGCGGGGCGAGCAGCAGATACACCTCGACCGGCGCGCCCTGCCGCAGCACGTGCACGAGGTTACCGGGAAACGCATCCTTCCAGAGCTCGCGGCGGTCGTCCTTCTGGATTTCCCAGCCGACCTTGATGTTGTGGCTGCCGGCCCATCCGTCCTTGAAATAGCTGATGGCGCCGGTCGTTTGCGGACGGTCCTGGAACGCCTTCCAGTTGCGGCTGCCACCGGTGACGATGCCCGTGACCAGATCTTCGCGCCGCGGCTCGTCGGTGTACCGGCTCTGCCCCCAGTCGTCGACCCAGCGGCCGACACGCGCCTCGACGAACACATTGTTCGAGAAGGCTCGGTTCCACTCCATCTTCCACACGTAGCCCGGGTTGTACTGGTTCCACGTATATTCCGGCTCCGGGTAGATGGCGTTCGAGGCCACGAAGGCGAGCGTCCGGTACGGCTGCTTCTTGATGCCGTACATGATGTACGCAACCAGCCGGTTGTTCCTCGGAAGCTGGTAGGTCAGCTTGCCCGTGTAGTCGTTGATCTCGGTCTCGAACGGGCGTGGCGGGAAGTTGGGGTTGCGAACCTGGATGTCCTGCCGGCGGTACGATCCGAACCACCAGATCCGGTCCTTCTTGAGATACCCGCCTGCGTTCGGATTGAGGTCCGTGATGAGGTGGATGCGGTTGCTGCCAGCCCTGACGCCCTTGGCGAGCTGGTCGGCGTCGATGTTGGTCGACTCCAGCGCGCGGCTCTCGTAATCGGCGTAGAAATCGCCGTGGTACTCGTTGCCGCCGGATTTGCTGATGAACACCGACTGCACGCCGGGCGTCGCCATCTCCGCGCCCTGACCCGCCGCGCCGATGTTCACCTCCTCGAACGATCCGTAGTCGTAGTAAAAGCCGACGGCGCCGCTGCTCTCGAGGCCGATGACGCCCTCGACGACCGGCTTGGTCTGGCCCGAGATGCCGTACGCCGTGTAACTGGTCTGTGTGCCCGCGGTATTGCCGCCGACATCGATGCGACTCATCATGACTGCGGGCGTTTCCGCCAGAATCGACCACATGTCGCGCGCCGAGGGGAGCGAGGCGAGCATCTCCTTGTTGAAGCTGGTGCGCACCTGGGCATTGACGGAGTCGACCATGGGCGACTCGCCCGTGACGACGACGGTTTCCTCGACCGAGGCGACCCGCATCTCGACGTTCAGGGTTGAGGTGAAGGCGAGAGTCAAGAGGATGCCCTCCCTGACCACCGTCCTGAAGCCGGCGAGCTCGAACCTGACGGCGAAGTCGCCGGGCGGGAGCGACGGAAACCGATAGACGCCCTGTTCGTTCGTCACGGTCGTGGCGCCGCCGAGGAGCGCCGGGCTCGACAAACTGACGGTCACGCCGGGGAGTACGGAGCCGGTTTCATCGGTGACCTTGCCCCAGATCGACCCGCTCG
Source organism: uncultured Vicinamibacterales bacterium (assembly GCA_964359235.1). Lineage (GTDB taxonomy): Bacteria > Acidobacteriota > Vicinamibacteria > Vicinamibacterales > JAHECP01 > CAYHSN01. The sequence continues at coordinate 5,260 of CAYHSN010000070.1, forward strand.
TGGCGGTGCCCGCGGCCTGCGCCCACGCGGGCGCGTTCGACACGACGGCAACGAGCGACGCGAAAGCTGCCAGACAACGCAGCGTCTTCATGCTGCACCCCCGTGATGTTTGACGATCGCGATTGGGCTCCGAGGACCACGCCGACCGCGTGGCGCAGTGTAGGTGTCGCACAGCAGGGCGTCAAGCAGCATGAGCGGGCCGCGAGCCGGGCGCGACTGAAGTCGCGCGCTACGGCGGCCCAGCCATGGTATAAGCGCCTCAGGAGCACGGGCCGGCTGAAGCATGCCCTGAGCGTCCGTCGTTCGACAGGCCCAGAACGAACGGTGTCGAAGGGCCGGCCCTCACGAGCCGAGCGGCGTGAAGCCCCTCAAGATTGGCATCAGCGGCATCCGCGGCGTCGTCGGCGAAACGTTCACGCCGGAACTGGCCGTCGGGTTCGCGCAGGCGTTCGGGACGTGGGTCGCACCTGCGGGCCGACCCCCTCGACCGAGCTCGGGGCAGGCAAGCTGGGCCCCTACGACGACCACGGCGCCGACGGGCCGGCTGAAGCCGGCCCCCACGACCGCGAGAAACGCGTCGGGCGCTGCAACAACAGGCATGCCGACGACACCGCGCGTTCTCGTCTGCCGCGACACGCGGCCGTCGGGGCCGATGGTGCACGCGGCGGTCGTCTCGGGCCTCCTCGCCTCGGGGTGCGAGGTCGTCGACCTGGCCGTCGCGCCGACGCCAACGCTGCAGCTCGCCGTCACGTGGCTCGACGCCGACGGCGGCATCTCGGTGACCGCCGGCCACAACCCGGCGCCGTGGAACGCGCTCAAGCTCGTCCGCAGCGACGGCCTCTACCTCAACGAGGGCCAGGCCGAAGAAGTCCTCGACATCTTCCACCAGGGCGAATACGAGAAGGCGACGTGGGACAGGATCAGCGCGCGCGTGGACGTGCGCGACGCGATTCCGCACCACCTCGACACGCTCGCGCGCGCGTTCGACACGGCCGCCATCCGGGCGCGGCGACTCAGGGTCGCCGTGGACTGCTGCAACGGCGCGTGCGTGCTTCTGATGCCGCGTTGGCTACGCGCGCTCGGCTGTGACCTCGTCCTGATCAACGACGACCCGTCGGCGCCGTTCCCGCACGACCCGGAGCCGCGCCTCGACACGGCCGCGCAAACGAGCGCGCTCCTGAGATCGACGCGCGCTGACATCGGTTTCGTCCTCGACGCCGACGGCGAGCGCGTCCTCATCGTGGACGAATCGGGCCGCGCGCTCTCCGAGGAGCTGACGCTTGCGCTCGCCACATCAATCAGGATGCGGCGGCGCACGGGCACCGTTGTGACCAACGTCTCGACGACGGGCGCGATCGAGAAGATCGCGGCGCGCTACGGCGGCACGGTGGTGCGGACGCCGGTCGGCCAGGCGCACATCTCCGAAGCGCTCGTCGAACACCACGCGGTCATCGGCGGCGAGGGGAACGGCGCGGTCGCAGTGCCGGAAGTGCACGCGACGCACGACAGCGCGGCGACGATCGGCCTCCTGCTCGAACACCTGGCCGCGTCGGGACAGCCCATCTCGGCGCTCGTCGGCGAGTTGCCGAAACTGACGATGGTGAAGCAACGAGTGGCCGTGGCGCCGAATCTGATCTATACGGCACTCGGGGAGTTTCGCGAGGCGGTCGAGCGCGACGCCGAGGGCGAGGTGGATTCGACGGACGGCGTGCGCGTCGCGTGGCCGGACGGCTGGGTGCACGTGCGCGCGTCGAACACGGAATCGGTGATTCGAATCATCGCGGAGGCGGAGACGGACGCGCGAGCCAGAGCGCTGGTCGAGTGGGCGAGAGAGAGACTCAGAGCGTAGCCACGAAGACACGAAGGCACGAAAGTTCGTGGCGAATGGGATTCTCGTGACATGCGTGCAATTCCGACCCTCAAGATCAGCATCTCCGGCGTACGCGGCGTCGTCGGCGACTCGCTGACGCCGACCTTGCTCACGCGCTTCGCGCAGGCCTTCGGCACCTACGTCGGCGGCGGGCGCGTCGTCGTCGGGCGCGATCCGCGCACGTCGGGCGAGATGGTGTGGCGCGCGGTGGCGGCGGGCCTGCTGTCGAGCGGCTGCCGCATCATCGACCTCGGCGTCTGCCCTACGCCGACCGTGCAGCTCATCGTGCGACGCACCGAAGCGCGCGGCGGAATCGCCATCACCGCGAGCCACAACCCGCCCGAATGGAACGCGCTCAAGTTCGTCGGCGCCGACGGCCTGTTCCTGAGCGCCGACCGCGGCCACGAGCTCCTCGACATCTACCACCAGGGCGACTATACGAAGGTCGCTGGTGCCGAGATGCGGCCAATCGATGCGATGCCGGACGCGCTCGAGGTCCACATCCAGACGATCCTTGACGCCCTCGGGCCGCTGCCGCAGACCCCGCGCCGTCTCCGCGTCATCGTCGACTCCTGCAACGGCGCGGGATCGATTGTCACTCCTCGCCTGCTCGAGACGCTCGGCGCGGAGGTCATCGCGATCAACGTGACGCCGGACGGCTCGTTCCCGCGCCCCGCCGAGCCGACGCCCGCGAATCTTGTGGCGCTCTGCGACGCGGTCAGACAGCACCGCGCCGACATCGGCTTCGCGCAGGACATGGACGCCGATCGTCTCGCGCTCGTGTCGGGCACGGGCGTCCCGCTGAGCGAGGAGCGCACGCTGGTGCTCGCCGCGCGCGCGGTCCTCGCGAAGACGCCCGGCACGGTTGTGACGAATCTCTCGACGACGCACACGCTCGATCAGGTTGCGGCGCAGTTCGGCTGCCGCGTCGCGCGCACGAAGGTCGGCGAAGCGAACGTCACCGAGGGCATGCTGCGCGAGCGCGCGGTCATCGGCGGCGAGGGCAACGGCGGCGTCATCTACCCGCGCATCAACTTCGCGCGCGACAGCCTGGTCGGCATGGCGCTCGTGCTTCATGTGCTCGCCGAATCGGGCCGCACGCTCTCGCAGCTCGACGCGGAGCTGCCGCCGATCCACATGGTGAAACGCCAGCTCGAATGCCCGTCGCATCAGATCCCAGCAGTGCTCAAACAGCTCCGCGGGACGTACGCGGGCTCGCCGATGGATCTGCGCGACGGCGTCAAGGTCACGCTCGCAGACGGCTGGTTCCACGTGCGGGGATCGAACACGGAGCCGGTGCTAAGGCTGGTGACGGAAGCGGAGGGCGCGGCGCGCGCGGAGGAGATCGCGGACAAGATCGCGGCGCAGATTCAAACCTGGGCCGGCTGAAGCCCGCCCCCACTGACGGCTGAACCCTGGGCCGGCTGAAGCCGGTCCCCACGCGGGCTGCCGGTCCAAACGCCTCCGCCTGGTGTAAGCTCCCCGGAACCCATGACCACGCCTTCGGCCTCCGGCCTCGACACCGAATTCACACGCGCGCTCGGCCTCTACGACTCCACGATGATCGTCGTCGGGGGGATGATCGGCTCGGGCATCTTCATCGTCTCGGCCGACATGGCGCGGCTCGTCGGGAGTCCTGGATGGCTCCTCGTCGCGTGGCTGGTCACCGGTGTCTTGACGATGACGGCCGCGCTCTCGTACGGCGAGCTGGCCGCGATGATGCCGCGCGCGGGCGGACAGTACGTCTACCTGCGCGAGGCGTTCTCTCCGCTGTGGGGGTTTCTGTACGGCTGGACACTGTTCACAGTCATCCAGACCGGCACCATCGCCGCCGTCGCCGTCGGTTTCGCCCGCTTCACGGGCGTCCTCGTGCCGTGGATCGCCGACGACCGCTACCTGATCGCGCCGATCCACCTTTCCGAGGGGTACGCGCTTTCGCTGTCGACGACTCAGCTCGTCGGGATCGCGATGATCGTGTTGCTCACGTGGACGAACACACGCGGCGTCCAGTGGGGCAAGATCATCCAGAACATCTTCACCACAGCGAAGACGGCCGCGCTCGCCGGCCTCGTGCTGGTCGGCTTGCTGCTCGGCTGGAATGCGCAGGCGGTCGCCGCGAACTTCGGCGACTTCTGGACGCCGCGCGGCTACGTCGCCGTCGCGCCAGGCATGACCGCCGCCACGACGTACGGCCTCATCGTGGCGATCGCCGTGGCGCAGGTCGGATCGCTCTTTTCGTCGGACGCCTGGAACAACATCACGTTCGCGGCCGGCGAGGTGAAAGACCCGCGCCGCCACATCCCGCTCTCGCTTGCGCTGGGCACGTCGATCGTCATCGGTCTCTACAGCAATCTGCTGGACTACGTCGTCTCGGCGGCGCTGATGTTCTACATCCTCACGATCGCCGGCATCTTCAGACTCCGCGCGACGCGGCCGGACGCGGAGCGCCCGTACCCGGCCTTCGGCTACCCGGTGGTGCCCGCGCTGTACATCCTCGGCGCGAGCACCTTGCTGCTCGTGCTCTTCACCTACCGCGGCGCGACGACCTGGCCCGGACTGGTCATCGTGCTGATCGGCGTGCCGGTGTATCTGTTGTGGAAGAAGTCGTAGCGCCGGACTTCAGTCTGGCGGGAGTCCGACCTGAGGAAGCGGGTCACTCGCTCGGAATGACGATCCACAGAACCACGTACACGAGGATCCCCGGGAACGCGGCCGACAACACCGACACGAGCACGTAGAGGATCCGCACGCGCGTCGGCGTCCAGCCGATCCACTCCGCGATCCCGCCGCACACGCCGCCAATCATCCGTTCCGTCCGCGAGCGCCGGAGCGCCATGGCACCCTCCTGAAGAGCACAGTCTATCTGGCGATACGGGGGACAGGCGGTGGCGGTTCAGATCGGCTGCTTGGTGCTGGGTGCGACGTGCGAGGTGCTGGGTGCGCGGATCCTGGTGCGGGGTGCTGCGTGCCCAGTACGACGCACGGCGGGCCTGAAGGCCCGCCTCCGGGAGCCGGCCGGCCGGATCCAGATCCTCACCGGCCCCCGCCAAGTCGGGAAGACCACGCTCCTCCTGCAACTGGCTCAGGAACAAGGGGATGCTGCCGTTTACGGCGCCGCCGACAGCCCGGAAGCCGCCCTGCCCGGGTTCTGGGAACGCCTCTGGGCCGACGCCGAGGCGCGCGCCCGCCGAGGACCGGCCGCGCTGCTCGTCGACGAGATCCACCTGCTGCCCGACTGGGCCGCAAAGCTGAAGGGACGTTGGGATCGAGTCCGACGCCTGCGCCTTCCTCTGCACGTCGTCGTCACCGGGTCGTCGGCGCTGCGCGTCGGGTCGGGATCGCGCGAGAGCCTCGCCGGCCGGTTCGAGCGGATCGCGCTGGACCACTGGCCGGCCGCCGCGCTGCGCGAGGTGTTCAGTCTCGGCTCGGCGGAGGCGGCGCTCCTCAGCGTGCGACTCGGCGGCTACCCGGGCGCCATGCCGTATCGCGACGATCTCGCGCGCTGGCGCGCGTACGTGCGCGACGCGATCATCGAGCCCGCCATCGGCCGCGACGTTATGGCCGGCGGCATCGTCCGCAGACCAGGACTGCTCCGTCAGATCTTCGCAATCGCCGCGGTGTCGCCGGCGCAGATCGTGTCGCTCCAGAAGATCCAGGGACAGATGCACGATCGCGGAGCGCTCGAAACCGTCGCACACTATCTGAAGCTGCTCGAGGATGCCTACCTCGTGGCGGCGCTCGAGAAGTTCGCGACCCGGGCCACTCGCCGGCGTGCGGCGCCGCCAAAGCTGGTGACGCTCAACAACGCGATCCTGTCGGCCATGCATCCGGACGGTCCGCCCGATC
>CAYHSN010000071.1:0-1463 GCA_964359235.1 uncultured Vicinamibacterales bacterium
CGCCGTGCTTCATGGCGATGTTGTGGATGAGCTCCATGATGATGACGGTCTTGCCGACGCCGGCGCCGCCGAAGAGCCCGATCTTGCCGCCGCGCAGGTACGGCTCCAGCAGATCGATGACCTTGACGCCCGTCTCGAACATCTGGAGCTCGGTCGACTGATCCTCGAGCGACGGCGCGGGACGGTGGATCGACCAGTGGTCGGTCGCCTGGACGGGCCGGTCCGGGAAGTCCACCGGCTCGCCGAGTACGTTCAGCACGCGACCGAGCGTCTGCGGCCCGACCGGCATCAGGATCGGCTTGCCGGTGTCAACGACCTTCATCCCGCGCTGCATGCCGTCGGTTGGCTTCATCGCAACCGCGCGAACGCGGTTCTCGCCCAGATGCTGCTCCACCTCCGCGACGACGTCCATGGGCTTGCCATCGATCTCGCCCTGGATGCGCAACGCGTTGTAGATCTGCGGCAGGTTGCCGCTCTCGAACTCCACGTCCACGACCGGGCCGATCACCTGGACCACCCGGCCGACCGCCTGCGCGGTCACCGTCGCTGTCGTTGCCATTGATCGTCCTTCGTTCTCATCACGCTGCAGGCTGTAGCCTGTCGCTTCACTGCGTCTGCGCTCCTGACACGACTTCGATGATCTCCCGCGTGATCGCCGCCTGGCGCACCTTGTTCATGTTGAGCGTCAAGGTCTCGATCATCTCGGCCGCGTTCTTCGTCGCCGCGTCCATGGCCGTCATGCGCGCCGCGTGCTCGGCGGCCGCCGACTCGAGGAGCGCGCGAAAGATCTGCATGTCCACGTGCCGCGGGATGAGCGTGTCGAAGATCTCCTGCGGATCCGGCTCGTAGAGGTAGTCCACGGCCGGCGCCGCCTCGACGTCCTCTGCCTCGTCCAGCCGCGCGATCGGCAGCAGGCGCTCGATCACCACACGCTGCTGCAGCACCGATTTGAACTCGTTGTAGACCAGGTCGATCGCGTCGACGCGTCCCTCGGTGAACTCCCCGATCGCCGCCGCCCCGATCCCCTCCGCGTCCTCGAAGCTCAGCGTCGCGAACAGGTTCACCTGCTCGTAGCGCACCTCGAAGCCGCGCCGCGCGAAGAAGTCTCGGCCTTTCCGGCCGAGCAGCCCCAGCGCCACCTCGCGTTCGGGTTTCTCGACGATGAACGCGCCGGCGTTCTTGACGATGTTGCTGTTGAAGCTGCCGCACAACCCGCGGTCGGCCGTGATGACGATGAGCATCACTTTGCCGCCCGCCTTCGGCTGGACGCGCGCGTCGAGCAGGGGGTGCGTCTCTCCCCCGACGCGCATCGCGAGGCTGTTCAAGACGCGCAGCATCTGCATGGCGAACGGGCGCGCGTTCAGGACGCGCTCGTGCGATCGCCGCAGTTTCGACGCCGCGACCATCTTCATGGCCCTGGTGATCTGCTGCGTCGACTTGACCGCGCGGATGCGGCGGCGGAT
>CAYHSN010000071.1:1563-10834 GCA_964359235.1 uncultured Vicinamibacterales bacterium
CTCGTTCCCCATTCCTCGTTCCTCGTTCCTTCTACTTCTGCGTAAGTTCCCTTCTCGCAGCAACGAACTCCTCGCCGAACTCCTTCAACGCGGCGTTCATCTCGGCCTTGAGCCCGTCATCGAACTGCTTCTTCTCGCCCAGCGTCTTCAGGATGCCCGGCTTCCGCGTCTCGAGGAACCGGTAGAGCTCCCGCTCGTACTCGCCGATGGCCTCGACCGGCAGCGCGTCGAGGAACCCGTTCGTGCCGGCGTAAATGATCGCGACCTGCTTCTCGACGACGAGCGGTTGGTACTGCGGCTGCTTCAGGAGCTCGGTCAGGCGCCGGCCGCGGTTGAGCTGCGACTGCGTCGCCTTGTCGAGGTCGCTGCCGAACTGCGCGAACGCCGCCAGCTCGCGGTACTGCGCCAGATCCAGCCGGAGCGTACCGGCCACCTGCCGCATGGCCTTCACTTGCGCCGATCCGCCGACGCGTGACACCGAGTTGCCGACGTTGATCGCCGGCCGGATGCCCTGGTGGAAGAGATCCGACTCGAGGAAGATCTGCCCGTCCGTAATCGAGATGACGTTGGTCGGGATGTACGCCGAGAGGTCGCCTGCCTGCGTCTCGATGATCGGCAGCGCCGTCAGCGACCCGCCGCCCAGCTCCGTCTTCATCTTCGCGGCCCGCTCGAGCAGCCGCGAGTGCAGGTAGAAGACGTCGCCCGGGTACGCCTCGCGGCCCGGCGGCCGCCGCAGCAGCAGCGAGATCTCGCGGTACGCCTGCGCGTGCTTCGTCAGATCGTCGTAGACGCACAGCGCGTGCCCGCCCTTGTCGCGGAAGTGCTCGCCGAGCGCGCACGCGGCGTACGGGGCCAGGTAGAGCATCGGCGCCGGATCCGACGCCGCGGCGGCCACGATGATCGTGTACCGCATGGCGTCGAACTCCTCGAGCGTCTTCACGACCTGCGCTATCGTCGACTGCTTCTGCCCGATGGCGCAGTAGAGGCAGACGACCCCGGTGTCCTTCTGATTGATGATCGTGTCGAGCGCGATCGCGGTCTTGCCGGTCTGGCGATCGCCGATGATGAGCTCGCGCTGCCCGCGGCCGATCGGGATCATCGCGTCGATCGACTTCAGGCCGGTCTGGAGCGGCTCTTTCACCGGGAGCCGATCCACGACGCCCGGCGCGATGCGCTCGACCGGCGCCCGATGCTTCGTCATGACCGGCCCCTTGCCGTCGACCGGCTGGCCGAGCGCGTTCACGACGCGGCCCAGCATCTCCTCGCCCACCGGGACCGAGATGATGCGGCCGGTCCGTTTGACCGGGTCCCCTTCCTTGATCTCCGTGTACTCGCCGAGGAGCACCACGCCGACGCTCTCCTCTTCGAGGTTGAGCGCGATGCCGAAGACCCCGTGGGGGAACTCCAGCATCTCGGTCGACATGGCGCGCTCCACGCCGTGGACGCGGGCGATGCCGTCGCCGACCGCGATGACCGTGCCGACCTCGGCGACGTCCACATCGACGGCGTAGGTGCCGATCTGCTCACGAATGATCTTGGAGATTTCTTCGGCTTTGATCTGCATGTTCGGCGTTTCTGTCCTTCACGCCCCTTCGGCGAGCCGCGCCTTCATGCGTTCGAGCTGACGCGCGACGCTCCCGTCGAACACGATGCTGCCGATGCGCGTGACGGCCCCGCCGATGACCGACGGATCGACGCGCGCGTCGAGCAGCACTTCCCGGCCGGTCGCGCGCGCCAGACTCTCCGTGAGCGCGCGCAGCCGATCCGCCGGCACCGGCACGGCCGTCGTCACCTCGGCCCGCACCACGCGGCGGTGCTCGAGCAGCCGCTCGCGGTAGGCCGCCACGAGATCGGGCAGGAGCACGAGACGATCGCGCTCGGCGAGGAGCAGCAGCATCTTGCCGACGACCGGCGAGAGCGGCCCCGCCAGCTCGAGGATCGCGGCGATCGCCCCGCGTTTGCGCGGCACCGGCACCGCCGGGTTGGAGAGCGCCCGCTCGAGGTCGGGGTGCTGGGTCACGAGATCGGCAAAGGCGGCGATCTCCTGCTCGACCTTCTGGGGATCGGCCTGTTTCAGGCTGACGTCGAACAGCGCGCGCCCGTAACGGCGCGCGGCGGCGCGGTTAGTCATGGAAGGTCCGCACCTCCTTCACCTGATCCGCGTAGCGATCGACCAGCCGGAGGTGCGTGTCCGGCGTCAGGTTTTTCCTGATGCGCTCGCCCGCGACGCCGACCGCCAGCTCGGCGGCCTCGCGCATGAGCTCCTGCTTCGCCACGCGCACCTGCAGCTCGATCTCGCGGCGCGTCTGCTCCAGCAGCCGCTCCCGCTCGGCCTCGGCCGCGGCGCGGATGCGCGCTTCCTCGGCCGCGATCTCCTCGGCGCCCCGCGTCCGAAGCGCGTCGATCTCGCCGGGCAGCGCCTTCAGCTTTTCCTCGAGGGCCGCGATCTGCGCCTGCGCGTACGCGCGCAGCGCCTCAGCCTCGACGAGGTCGCGGCGGATCTGCATGCCGCGGCTTTGCACGTAGGTCGCAAACGGCTTCTTGAGGAAGTACACGAGCGTCCCGACGAGAATCGCGAAATTGATCAGGCGGAAGATGACCGGCCAGAGGCCCTCGCCGTGTGCCGCCTCGGCCGCGCCGGCGTGCTCGGCCGCCTGCGCCGCGCCCTCGCGTTCCCCCGCCGTCGCGCCGGCCTGAGGCCCGGGCTGCGCGGCCGTCTCCCGGCCCTCCGGCGGCGGCGCCTGAGCGGCCGCGACGCGAGCCGTCGCCACCGACACCAGCGCCGCGACAATCGCGAGCGCCGCGAGGTGACGAAACGCGCGTGAGATCGGAATCGACAAGGGACTCAATCGTGAATCGGCCCAGACAGGTCAGGACACTCGCTGGCCGAGGATCCGTTCGGCCACCGCCACGCCCAACTCGTCAGCGTCGCGCGCAAGCCGCGCGCGAGCTCCCGTGGCTTCGGCCTGGACGCGGATCCTGGCATCGGCAATGGCCGCTTCGGCTTCCTGCTTCGTTGCGGCAAGAAGGTCGGCGCGACGCTTGAGCGCGCTTCGCCGCATGTCGTCCATCTGCCGGTACAGCTCGGCGCGCGCCGCCGTAGTCTCCGTCTCGAATTCCGCCGTGGCGGCGTCGGCGTCGGCCGCAAACTGCGCCGCCAGCGCTTCCGCCGACTCGATCCGCCGGGCGCGCGCCTGCATCACACGGGTGATCGGCCGGAACAGCAGCCGGTCGAGCACGACCGTCAAGACGAGCACGAACGCGATGACCCAGAGAACGGACAGGTTCGGGAGCACTGCGCCTCCGAGTGTGTCGAGGGAGTCTGTCGGCCTGAACCCGGCGAGGGCGGGCGATCTGACGCAGATCGCGGCCACACCAAACGTCAATTTATACCATTCCGGGCCGAAAACTGGCAAGACTCAGGCGGTCAGGAGGATGCGCGGTCCGCGCGCGGGCGCGGCCTCCCCCACGACCGCCGAGCCGACCCCGGCCGCGTCGAGGCCACGCCGGGCAGCGTCGACCTGGCCCGGCTCGATCGCGGCGAGCAGGCCGCCCGAGGTCTGCGGGTCGTACAGCAGGCGCAGCAGGTCCGGCGCGACCGTGCCCTCCGTGGTCACCCCGGGCGCGAAGTGCGCCTCGTTGGTAAGTCCCCCGCCCGGCGTGTTCTTCAGCGCGAGTTCGCGCGCGCCCGCGATCAGCGGGACACGGCCCGCCTGGAGGCGCAGGGTGCAGCCGCTCGCCTGTGCCATCGCGCTCGCGTGGCCCAGCAGGCCGAACCCGGTGATGTCGGTGCACGAGCGCACCGACCCGGGCTCGAGCGCCCGCAGTGCGTCCGCGGCCGCGCGGTTGAGTTCGATCATCACGCGAATCGCGGCCTCAGCCGACGCGTGCGGCGCGCGCTGGTTCTTGAGCGCCGTCGTGATGACGCCGGTGCCGATCGGTTTGGTCAGGATCAGCGCGTCGCCCGGCTTCGCGCCAGCGTTCGCCCACACGCGATCCGGATCCACCGCGCCCGTCACGGCGTAGCCGAACTTGATCTCCTTGTCCTGGATCGTGTGGCCGCCCAGGAGCGCCACGCCTGCTTCGCGCAGCTTGTCGAGCCCGCCCCGGAAGATCGCGCCCACGATATCGTGCTCCAGATCCGCGGGGAATGCCGCGATCGCGAGCGCGGTGAGCGGGCGCCCGCCCATCGCGTAGACGTCGCTCAGCGAGTTGGCCGCGGCGATCTGTCCGTAGACGTACGGGTCGTCCACGATTGGTGTGAAGAAATCGACCGTCTGCACGAGCGCCGCTCCGCCATCCCACCGGTACACACCCGCATCGTCCGCGTTTCGGAAGTCGACGAGCACGCGGTCGTCGTGCTGCAGGGGAATGTCGCCCAGCACCTGGGCCAGCTCGCCCGCGGCGAGTTTGCTCGCTCAACCGGCGCAGGCGGCGTATTCGGTCAGACGTTTCATCGGGTGAATTGTACCAGGCTCCCTACCGGCCCTTGTCCGTGAGTTGTTCGTACAGCCGCTGTAACTCGTCCTCCGACGCGAACTCGATCTCGATCCGCCCGCCCTTCCCCTTCCGGACGATGCGGACGCGGACGCCGAGGGAGAAGCGCAGGCGGTCTTCGGCCGCGCGCGTGTTGGGGTCGATCGGTTTCTCGGCCGGCTTGCCCGGCGGCGTGACCGCCCGCCTGACGAGCGCTTCGGTCTCGCGCACGGACAGGCCGCGCGCGATGACCTCGCGCGCGGCGCGCCGCTGCGCCGCCCCATCGTCGATCGAGAGCAGCGCGCGCGCGTGGCCCATCGAGAGCGTGCCGGAGGCCATCTCCGCGCGAATCTCTTCGGGCAGCTTGAGCAGCCGCATGTAGTTGGCGACCGACGATCGATCCTTGCCCACCGCGTCGGCGATCTGCTCCTGCGTGAGCTTGAATTCGCTCGCGAGGCGGCGGTACGCGCCGGCTTCCTCGATCGGGTTCAAGTCTTCGCGCTGGATGTTCTCGATGAGCGCCGTTTCGAGCAGTTTCTCGTCCGGGACGTTTCGAACGATCGCGGGCACGCGCAGGACGCCGGCGATCTGCGCGGCGCGCCACCGGCGCTCCCCCGCGACGATCTCGTAGCGATCGCCGGCGCGGCGGACGACGATGGGCTGGATGACGCCGTTGGCGCGGATCGATTGCGCCAGCTCCTGGAGCCGCGCTTCGTCCATGTGGCCGCGCGGCTGGAATGGGTTGGGCCGCAGGAGGTCGGTGTCGATCTCGAGCGGCTTCTCCGACGGCGCCTGCGCGACGGGCGCGTCGGGAATGAGCGCGCTCAATCCTCTGCCGAGCGCCGGACGCTTGTCGGCCATGGCTCTCTACCCTTTCTTCTCTTCCTTCGTATCGCTCGCGGCGTTGGCTTGCGGCAACGATCCGCTCAGTGGGCATCCGGTGCGTGGGCGCGCTCCCGCGCGAGCACTTCGCGCGCGAGCGCGAGATACGCTGCGGCGCCGCGCGATTTGACGTCGTAGAGAATCGCCGGCATGCCATGGCTCGGCGCTTCGCCAAGGCGCACGTTGCGCGGCACGACGGTGTCGAAGACCTTTTCCTTGAAGAACCCGCGGATGTCGCGCGTCACCTGCTGACCCAGGTTCGTGCGCTCGTCGTACATCGTCAACAGCACGCCTTCGATGTCGAGCCGCGGGTTGAACGTCGCGCGCACGCGGCGCAGCGTTGCGATGAGATCGGCGAGGCCTTCGAGCGCGAAGTACTCGCAGTGCAGCGGGATCAGCACCGTGTCGGCGGCGACGAGCGCGTTGAGCGTGAGCAGACCGAGCGATGGCGGCGTGTCGACGAAGATGTAGTCGTAGCGATCGCGCAGCGGCAGCACGAGCTGGCGCAACCGCTGCTCGCGCGCGCTCATCGTGACGAGCTCGATTTCGGCGCCCGTGAGATTGCGGTCCGACGGAACGAGTTGCAGACCGCGCATGCTGGAGTCGAGCGCGAAAAGCGCGAGGTCGACGGGCTCTGGTGCGGTGAGGGCGTCGTAGATCGTGCCGGCGTCGGTGGACTTCCCTTTCAGTCCGAGCCCGCTTGTCAGGTTGGCCTGGGGATCGAGATCGATGGCGAGGACGCGCTGTTCGGCGAGGGCGAGCGAGGCCGCGAGGTTGATGGCCGTTGTCGTCTTCCCGACGCCACCCTTCTGGTTCACGACAGTGACGATCTTGCCCATTTTCAGTAAGTTAGCAGAAAACGCCTTCGTGTTTGGTCTAATGACCAAAACGCAGCGGTTCTCATCAGGATACGCGGGAGAGGTCGGGTCCGTCAACCACGTCAGTGTTCCACGTGGAACAACAGGATGTTTCAGGCCTGGTCTTCGAGGAGCCTCAGGCAAGGCCAACGCGTCGTTTCTCGACGACGACGAGCTGGGACCTCAGGGTTTCGACGAGCGGGTGCCTGGCGGAAATGATGAGCGGCGGTGGCAGCGAGTCGGGCAGTTCGGTGTCTCCGGTAGACCGGAACAGGCAGAACGATCCGCCTGGCTTCAGGAAAGCCTGTAGATTCATCATGATACGAGCGTCGATCTTGACGGCTCGCAGCGTGATCACGTCGAAGGCTTCGTGGAGATCGGGCCGAGTCAGCAGCTCCTCGTAGCGAGCGGCCTCGACGTGCACGCCGGTCAGGCGAAGCTGGCGCACGACTTCCCGCAGGAAGGCGGCCTTCCGCGCCTTTGATTCAACCATCGTGAGGGAAAGGTCCGGCCGGGCGAGTTTCACCGGTACGGCGGGGGAGCCGCCGCCGGATCCGACGTCGAGAACCGAGCGTGCAGTCGCCGGGAGGTGACGCGCGGCGAGAAGGGGCTCTACGAGCAGCCGGTCGATGGCTTCGTCTGGCTCGTCAATCGCCGTGAGGCTGATCTTGCGGTTCCAGAGCTCGAGGAGTTCGTAGTAGGCGACGAGCCCTTCAGCAAGCGGCACCGGGAGATCGACGCCGGCCCGCCGCGCCCGCCTGACTAGTCGAGTCCTGAAACCCCTTGGTCTTGGCTCGATCAACGTAGACCCCGATCACGGCCACCGCGGCGGGTGTGACGCCCGGTACGCGTCACGCGCAGCCGATCATCTCGGGCCGCACCTGACTGAGAGCCTGAGAAGAAATCGCCGTCGTGTAGCGCAGCCCTTCCGCCTTCGCTCGAGGCTTCGGCGGACCGCCGTAGCCTTGGCGGAGGCGGTCAGGGCTGCCCGACAAAGCAGGCCTGAAAGGCTCTGAGTCGCTCAACGACCTCGCGAGACAGACCGGGCGCCGTCTCGAACCAGAAGTCAGCCGGAATCGACTGGCTTTGCCGGTGTCGGCTTCGCTCGAGCTGGGCGCGATCGCGCCGCAGATAGCCTTCGTACTTTACTTTAGTCTCGACGCTCACGAGATCCCGTTCGCCGGAGAGCGGGTCCGTTTCGAGCGCGACAGTCCCATTGATCTGCCCCGCGAGGAACAGACCACGAATCCCCTTGGTTTCGACCGTGCGCCGGAGCTCGGTCGGCTGGATGAAGTCGTACTCGACTGTTAGGACTGCCAACTATAACAGCTTGGCGGCCCTCCCGGAGTCGCGAGCACGCGCCCCAGACGATCGCCAATCGCGCCGATCGCGCGCGCGGTCTCGGCCGGATCGATGAATTGGCGGCCCTCATCGGGAAAGTCGATCGAGGCTTCGAGCCTTGCGCCGAGATCGAAGTGCGCCGGCGTCGCCGCGTCGATGGAATCGCGCCGGCGCGTCAGGGTTTTCGTCTGGAGATGATGACGGTTTTCAGAAACGCATCGCCGATGCTCTCCGAAGTCATCTCGGCATCGTCGGCGACCACGAGGTGCACGAGGCGCCGTGCGTAGGAATTGAGCGGGCCGATTTCCTGCGGGATACCCGTGCTCTTCGCCTTCTCCGTCAGGTAGCGCGCCATCTGGCGCAGCTCCATGTCGTGACTCTTGCGGTAGCCGAGGCAGTCGACGACGAAGTGATGATCGCCGCCGAGCGCGCGCCTGAACGCCGTGTTGACGATGTGCTGGAGCGCCTCGAGGCCTTCGCCCTTGCGCCGCAGCAGGATCTCGCCGTCCTCGCCGGTGAGGTCGATGCGGATGTTGTCTGGCGATGACTCGATCGCCACCTCGAGGTCGAGCCCCATCGCCGCGCAGGCGTCCTTGACGAATGCCGTGACCTTCGCGTTCAGATCTGCTGCCATCACGCCCGTTCCTTTGCCGCGTCAGCCTTCGCCGCCTGGCCGGTCTGGCCGGCGCCAACTTTCTTCAGCCGCCGCTCGGCCGCGGGCCGCAGCGTGCGCACTCTCGGCGGCCCGATGATCCGGTTGGTCACGTACTGCTGGCCGATGGCCCACAGGTTGCTCATGAACCAGTAGATCACGAGACCGCTCGGGGCCCACAGGAACATGCCCGTGAAGACGATGGGCATGAACATCATCATCTTCTGCTGCATGGGGTCACCGGACATGGGCGTCATTCTCTGCTGCACGACCATCGTGATGCCCATGAGGATGGGCGTCACATAGAGCGGGTCGTGCGCCGACAGATCGCGAATCCACAGGATGAACGGCGCGCCGCGCAGCTCGATCGCGACCGACAACAGCGCGTAGAACGCGAAGAGCACCGGCATCGTCAGGAGCATCGGCACGCAGCCGCTCGCGGGGTTCACGCCGCGCTCGCGGTACAGCGTCATCATCTCCTGGTTCATCTTCTGCTTCGCCGGGTCGGTCGCCTTCAGCTTCGCGTAGCGTTCCTGAATCGCTTTCACCTCCGGCTGGAGTTCCTGCATCTTGCGCATCGAGACGACGCTCTTGTGCCGCAGCGGGAACATCGTGGCGTTGATCAGAATCGTCAGGATGATGATCGACCAGCCGTAGTTGGCGACGTACGCGTTGATCCCCTTGAGCGCGCTGAGCAGCGGGACGGCGAGCCACGCGAATATCCCGAAGTTGATCGAGCGCACCAGCTCCGGATCCACCGCTTTGAGCTGATCGAACACCTTGGGACCGATGAAGAAGCGCACCTCCGCCGGTGGCTTCTGGAGGCGGAGCGTGTACGCCACCAGCGTTCGCGACGCATTCGGCGCTCCTGCGGGCGGCGCCACCGCGCGATATTCGATGCGCGCGGCCCCGGGGTCGACAGCCGTCGAGAGGAAGTACTGATCGTCGGCGCCTGCGAAGCGGAACGTGCCTTCGTGGACGGCCTGCTCCGCGATCTTCGACGCGGCGACGCGAACCACCTTGCCTTCGCGGAACAAGATGCCTTCGGGCGCGCTCGCGTAAC
>CAYHSN010000072.1:0-10834 GCA_964359235.1 uncultured Vicinamibacterales bacterium
CAATGAGAGAGGCGGGGTGCAGAGGCCCCCGCCACGGTGAGGATGCGCGGAGCGGAGCGGGGCGATGGGGCCCCGCGAGCGACGCGCTTGGCGGGGTGCAGGGGACCCCGCCACGGTGAGAGATGTGCGGCATCCTCGGCATCGTCGAGCGTCACGCGCGGCTGACGACCGGCTTGCCCTCCGCCGCTGCGCGAATGCGGGACGCGCTCGCGCACCGCGGTCCGGACGGCTGGGGTCTCGTGATGCTGGACGGCGACGCGGTGGAGGAGCGATCCGCCACAGGACCGGCCATGCGCCGGCCGCGGGTCGCGGACGCACCACGCGCAGCGATCCTCGGCCATCACCGGCTGGCCATCATCGATCTCTCGGCCGGCGGCCACCAGCCGAGGTCGACGCCGGACGGGCGCTTCTGGATCACGTACAACGGCGAGATCTACAACTACCGCGAGCTGCGCCGGGATCTCGAGTCGATCGGCTTCCGGTTCCAGTCGGAGTCGGACACCGAAGTCCTGCTGACGCTGTACGTGCGTGAGGGCGCGAAGTGCCTGGAGCGGCTCCGCGGCATGTTCGCCTTTGCGATCTGGGACGATCGTGAGGGCACGCTCTTCCTCGCGCGCGATCGATTCGGAATCAAACCGCTCTATTGCTCGGACCTGCCGGCGGGACCGTTCGTGTTCGCCTCCGAGCCCAAGGCGTGTCTGGCGTCGGGTCTGGTTCCGGCAGACGGCGATCCGGCCGCGGCCGCGCTGTTCCTGCGGCGCGGCTGCCTGCCGGCCCGGGTCAGTTACTACCGGCGGCTCACGCCGATTCCGCCCGGACACTGGGCGCGCTGGGACGGCGACCGGCTGGCGACCGGCGAGTATTGGTCGCTCGACACGACAGTGGCCGCCTTCGCCACACGCGAGACGAGCGCGGACGAGGCGGGGCGCGCGGTGCGCCAGGCGCTCGCGGCCTCGGTCGAAGCGCACATGGTCAGTGACGTGCCGGTCGGCGTCTTTCTCAGCGGCGGACTGGACTCGACGGCGGTGGTCGCCGCGGCGCGCGAAATCCACACCGGGACGCTTCGCACGTTTACCGTGGCCTTTCCGGGAACGCCGTGGGACGAGAGCGCGCTTGCGCGGCAGGCGGCGGCCCGCTACGGAACCGATCACACCGAGATCGCGCTCACGGCGGATCGCTTCTTCGCGGACCTCGATCGGTTCTTCGACGCCATGGACGAGCCGACCGCCGACGGCGTCAACACCTTCGTCGTCGCCAGAGCCGCGCGCGAGGCCGGTCTCAAGGTCGTGCTCTCGGGCGTCGGTGGCGACGAGACGCTGGGCGGGTACGACAGCTTCGTCGACGTGCCGCGCCTCTGGCGCTGGCTGCAGGCTGGCCGGGCGCCGGTGGCGCGCCGAGTCCTCGCCGCGCTCGTCGAGCGCGCGCCGGCGCGATGGGCGCCGAAGGTGGCGGAGATGCTGCGCGAGCCGCCGGCCAGTCTGCCGGCGCTGTGGGGCCAGTATCGCGCGCTGTTCACGCGATCGCAGATCTCGGCCCTCGCGCCGGGTCAGCACGCGAAACCGGCTGCCGAGTTCGGCGACCCCGATGGCGGCGCCGGCGATCCCTTCTGGCAGATCGCGCGCTGCGAGATCGAGGAGTTCATGATCCCGCAACTGCTGCGCGACGCCGATGCCTACACCATGGCGTGGGGGCTCGAACTTCGCACGCCGTTCGTAGATCACGCGTTTCTGGCGGCCGTCGGTGCCGCGGGCCGCTGGCCGCGGCGCCGCGGCGAGAGCTGGAAAACGACGATCTTCCGGCACATGGACGGCTTCCTGCCGCCCTCGCATCTTGGCCGGCGCAAGCAGGGCTTCACGCTGCCGTTCGATCGCTGGCTGCGTGAGGCGCTCGCGGCCGCCAGGCCGCGCGACGACACGTTCGCCGCGCTCCTCGGCGCGCCGCGTTCGCGCGCGATCGTCGACGGCTTCCTGCGCGGACGCCTGCACTGGTCGCGGCCGTGGGCGCTCTACGTCCTCGAGCGATTCCGCCAGCGGCGTCACGGACACGAGACCGGCGCGACGCGCGCGAGCCCCTGATGGATCTCTCGGTCATCATCGTCACGTTCAACTCGGCGGGCTATCTCGATGCCTGCCTCGACGCGCTCGATGGCCACCTCGCGGGCCTCTCGACGGAGATCTGCGTCGTCGACAACGCGTCCGAGGACGCCAGCCGCGAGATCGTGTCGCGCCGCGCGGCGCGGGTGCGGCTCGTTGCGAACCCGCGCAACCTCGGGTTCGCCGCCGGGGTGAACCGCGGTCTCGCCGCGACGAGCGGGCGCTCGGTGCTCTGGCTGAACCCGGACTCCGTGCTCCTGAACGGCGGCGCGCGTGAGCTCGTGGCGTACCTCGACGCGCATCCCGAGGCGGGAATCCTCGGGCCGAAGATCCTGGATCCCGACGGTGAGCTCCAGCGTTCGGCGCGCGCGTTTCCGTCGTACGACTGGGCGCTCGGTCATCGCCACTCGCTTTTCACACGCCTGTTCCCGGCCAACCCGTACTCGAAGCGGTACCTGCGCACCGATCTCGATCCGGCGCGCGTGCAGGACGCCGACTGGGTGTCTGGCGCGTGCCTGCTCCACCGGCGCGAGGTGTCGGATCGGCTCGGTGGGCTCGACGAGCGGTTTTTCATGTACTGCGAGGACGTCGACTTCTGCCTGCGCGCCCGACAGGCCGGCTGGACTGTCCGGTATCATCCCGCGCTCACCGTGACCCACCACGTCGCCGCCAGCACGCACCGCCGGTCAAGGACGATGCTCGTCGAACGTCATCGGAGCCTGTGGCGCTACTATCGCAAGCACTTCCCACGTCAGTGGTTCCTCGACACCGTCGCCTGGTCGGCCATCGTCGGGCGGTGCGCGCTCGTCGTGGCGCAGGATCTCGTCGCGAGCCCGTTCCGGCGGAGGGAGCTGGTGTGACGCCCGCGGTGAGCTCCAAGGCGCGGGTGGTGGACGCGGGCACCGTGCGCGCGGCGGCGCGCATCGTCGCGAGCCGCGCGAAGCGCGCGCTGGATGTCCTGTTGTCGGGTTTCGGGCTGGTCGTGTCGGCGCCGCTCTGGGCGGTCTTCGCGTGTGCGGTCAAGCTCGAGGACGGGGGACCGATCTTCTACGCCCAGGATCGGGTCGGCGTCAGCGGGAAGACGTTCGAGGCGCTCAAGTTCCGGTCCATGATTCCTGACGCCGAGGCGAAGGTGGGTCCGCTGCAGGCCACAACGAGCGATCCGCGCGTGACGCGCATCGGACGTCTGCTGCGGGCGACGGCCATGGACGAGCTGCCTCAGCTTTGGAACATCTTCCGCGGCGACATGAGCTTCGTGGGGCCGCGGGCGCTCCGGCCGGGCGAGATCGAGGTGAACGGGTCGGGCCAGCACGAGCTGCTCGAGGACGTGCCGGGTTTCACCGAACGGTGCCTCGTACGGCCGGGCCTGACCGGCGTCGCCCAGATCTACGCGTCGCGCAGTCTACCCCGCCGTCACAAATTCCGATACGATAAGCTCTACATTCGCAGGCAGTCGTTCTGGCTGGACCTGCGGTTGATCGTGTACTCGTTCTGGATCAGCGTGTCGGGTACCTGGGAGCATCGGGGCCGCCAGCGCGGCGGCACTCGCCGCGAGGCCGCCTGACCGTCGAAAGCTGAGAGCCGACGTGCGCGATGTCATCGTGATCGGCGCGGGACCGGCGGGACTCGCCTGCGCGCAGGCGCTTGCCGCGCGCGGCCGCGACGTGCTCGTGCTCGAAGAGCATGACGCCGTCGGGTACCCCGTGCACTGTACGGGCGTGCTCGGGCGCGAAGCGTTCGACGAGCTGGATCTGCCGCGTGACGCGATCCTCGGCTATTCCCGATCCGCCATCTTCCGCGCGCCCGACGGTCTCGCGGTCGTCGTGGAAAGCGATCACGTGATCGCGGCCGTCATCGATCGCGGACGGTTCGATCATCTGTTGGCGCGGCGCGCCGTCGACGCCGGCGCGACGGTTGAGACCGGCGCGCGCGTGCAGCACGTCGAGGTCCTGCACGGCGGCGTGTCGGTCAGCACCCTCCGGCACGATCGCCCGTTTTGCGCGCGCGCGTGCGTGCTGGCGTGCGGGGCGAGCTACCGCTTCAACCGCGCGTTGGGCCTCGGCGTGCCAAGGACCTTTCTCCAGACCGCGCAGGTCGAGGCGCCGTTCCCCGATACGCCGCACGTCGAGGTGCAGCTCGGCCGCGAGGTCGCGCCGTCGGGATTCGCGTGGACCGTCCCGTTCCATCGCGACGGCCGGCCGCACGCGCGGCTGGGCCTGATGTGCTCACGCGACTCGCGGCGACGCTTCGACGCCTACGTCGCCGATCGCGCGCGCCGCGCCGGCCTCGACCGTCTCGAGCTGCCGCCGCCGCGCCTGAAGTTCCTGCCGCTCGGGCCCGTGCGGCGTACCTACGCCTCGCGCGTCCTCGCCGTCGGCGACGCCGCCGGGCTCGTGAAGCCGACGACGGGCGGCGGCATCTATTACGGTGTGCTGAGCGGCCGCCTGGCCGCCGAGACGCTGGACGAGGCGCTCGCCCGCGACGCGCTCGGCGAGCGGCACCTGCGGCCCTACGAAACGCGCTGGCGCGAGCGGCTCGGGCCTGAGATCCGCGCGGGCCTGGCGTTTCGCGCCATCGCCGCGCGCATGAGCGACCGCGGCATCCACGCGCTCATCGAGCTGGCGCGCGTCGACGGTCTCGTCCCACTCCTCAAACAGACCGCCAACTTCAACTGGCATCGCGCGGCGGCCCTCGCCATGTTGAAGCACCCCTCGTTCCGGAAGATCGTCCTCGGATCGATCCTGAGCTGATCGCCGATCGGCTTCGCTCGACACGTGACCAAGCCATCGTTCGTCGACACGATTGCCACCATCGTGCGTGGCGCGCCGCCCATGGCCGTTCGGCGACGATCCGGCCGCCGCCAGACCGTGGCTGCGTCCGCGCACGGACACGGACCTGCTCATTGGCGAGCGCGACGTCGCGGCGGTGTGCGGGCGGCTCGAAGCGCGCGGCTACGCGCGGTCGCCGCTCGTGGACGGTTCTCTGGCCTCGACGCGATCTTCACCGGCGCCGATCCGGATGAACCGTCCGCGCGCTACCTCCCCCCGGCGCAACGCCGGGCCGAGCGCCTGCTCGCCGACCTGCGGCTCCTGCCGGGCTGGCGCGATCGCGCGCGGCTCGTCGGCCAGCATCTGTTTCCCAGTCCCGCCTACATGCGCGTGGCCTACGGCCGTTCTGGCCGCGCGGTCCTGCTCGTCCTCTACGCGCACCGCATCCTGACCGGCGTGTGGGGCTGGCTGCGCCGAACCCCGGAGATTTGAGAATGTGAGGATGTGAGAGTTTGAGGATCTGAGAGCAGTAGATCCTCACATCCTCACGTCTTGAAATCCTGTCATTCGTCTTGGAGTGGTGGGCGAGGCGCTTCGGGCATGAGTGGCAGCGAGCTTTCGCGATGGGTCTGGAACCAGTCGACCAGGCGGTTCAAGCGCCCTCGCCGTTCGACCAGCACGTCCTGCGCGCGCTTGAGCACGTCGAGCGCTTCCTCGAGTGACGAGACGACGCCGATGCCGCGGTTGATGGCGTGCTGCCGGATCGCCTGCTGATCGCGCGCGCGCAGGAGCAGGATGGCCTTGGCCGGTGACGCGCCCACCACGTCGACGCAGTTGTGAAGCTGATCGTCGACGATCATGTCGAGCCGTAGCGCGTTCGACAGATCCCCGCGTGAGCCGGGAACCGTGACGACGGCCGGCAGAGAGAAGCCGTTGCTCTCGATCCACCATTGCGTTTGAAACTGCACCGAGTCACCGGCGGTTTCAGGCCGCCGCGTCATGAACACGACTTCCCACTTGAGCTGGCGCGTGAGCGCGTAGAGCCGTGCGATCTGCGCCGGCTCGTAGGCGGCCAACTTGGTCCACCAGTTCGGTGTGCGCTTGACGACAGCCCAGACCCGCTTGATCTCACGGGTCGAGAGCGGCTCGCCGTCGGCTTCGTCGGGATCGGCGCCGGCCTGCAGGTGCACCGCGCCGCGCGCCGCCGCTTCGAAGGCGGTCCGGAAATCGGCGAGCACACCGTCGATGTCGAAGCCGAGACGAAGAGACATGTCAGTGTCGCGCTTCCCCGGCTGGCGACGAACGGTGCAGGGCGATCGCCGCCAGGACGGCCGCCAGCACACCGTTGGCCGGCAGGCTCAGGCCCGTTTCCCAGACGCTTTGCACCGCGACGGCGACAAGGCCGGCGAGGGCGCCCACCCGGACGTTCCAAATGGGCGACGTGTCGTGGCGCAGCCGCTCGCCTGCGGCCCGCGCGAACGCCAGCCCCGCCAGCGCCGCGGGGACGCACAGCAGCAGGCCGCCCTCGGCCGCGAGCTGCAGGTACTGGCTGTGCGCGTGGTTGTAGAAGTACTCGCGCACCCCAGTTTGGTAGACAACCATCGCAGTCTGATAGCTCCCCAGGCCGGTTCCCGTCAACCAGAAATCGCGCGCGAGGGTCAGCGTGTCGCGCCAGATGAGCAGACGGGCGCCGGGCCCCCCCGTGGTCAGGTCGTCCAGGCGCGCCACGAGCGCGCCGAGATTGGCCCAGGCGACGAGCACCGCCGCGGCCACGACCGCGTAGCCGGCCAGCGCCCAGATCCGCCGGGCATCCGTGCGCCGGCGCCCCATCCACATACCCGAAACGGCGGCCACGAGCAAGCTCACGACGGCCGCGCGGGAGGTCGAGAAGACGAGCGCCAGCAGCATGAGCGATCCGGCGATCGTGAGCCACATGGCCCGCGGATCGGCCGAGCGCACCAGCAGCCCGACGCCTCGCGGTCTCAGCCGGCCGGGGCGGTGCGACTGCACGTGGGCCATGAGGTAGCCGACCGTGAGCGGCAGCGCCAGCAGCACCCAGGTGGCGAAGTAGTTGCGATTGATGATCGGGCCGAGCGGCTGCGCGCCCGGCTCGAGCGGACGCCAGAAACCGTAGATGCGTCCCGGTGACACGGCCCGCTGCACGATGGCCAGCAACGAGACCAGAAGCCCCAGCCAGCTCACGGCGCGCGCGACGCGCCGCGTGCCGCCTTCGGCGAACACTGTCCGCGCGGTCCAGAAAATGAGCAACACGCCGCCCGCGACGACCGCGGCATAGGCCGTCGATGAGGGCGACAGCGACAGCGCGCGCGCCGAGGCTGACGCTGGCGCGCCGAGATCCGCATCGACCCGGTACGCGCGCTCGAAGGCGGCACCGTGCGGCGAGATGAGCGTGAGGAGCGCCGCCGGCAGCGGGACGAGCTGGAAGGCGGCTGCGGCGAGACACACCAGCAACGCGCCGTCGAGCTGGCGGAGCGTGGAGGAGCCGCCGAAGCGGGGAGGCGTGACGAACGCAAGGAGCGCCGCGCCGATCACGATCGGCAGCGCGGCCCAGGGGTAGACGCCTCCGAACGCCAGGAGCGACCACGCCACCAGGGCGGTCACCGCGAGCGCGGGAAGCACCCGGCGGGACATGTCAGGCCTTCGCGGCGGCCTGTCCGTAGTAGCTCTTGTACTGGGAGCCGTAGTAGCGCGAATAGTAGTACTTGTTCCGTTCGAAGTTCACGCGGTTCAGCACGGCGCCGATGACCCGCGGCTTGCTCACCGTGAGCATCTGCACCGCGCGCTCCGCCAGGCGCCGCCTGGTCATCTCCGCGCCGAGCACGAAGGTCACGCCCGAGACGAGCGGCGAGATGACCACCGCGTCGGTCACCGCGAGGACCGGCGGCGTGTCGATAATCACCCAGTCGAACGGCCCGCTGGCCAGGTTCTCGACCAGGCGCCTCATGCGATCGGACGCCAGCAGCTCCGACGGGTTCGGCGGCGTCCGGCCCGCGGTCATGACGTAGAAGTTCGGATCGTCGGTCCGCCGGATCGCGTCGCGCACGCGCGCCTGGCCGACCAGGAGGTGCGAGAGACCGACGGTGTTCTGCAGTCTCAGCATCTTGTGCACGCCGGGCCGTCGCATGTCGGCGTCGATGAGCAGCACGCGCGCCCCGCCGAGCGCCAGCACGATCGCCAGGTTGCACGCGGTCGTCGTCTTGCCTTCGAGCGGCTGCGCGCTGGTCACGGCGATGACGCGCGTCGACTCGCCGCCGCTCGTGAAGACGAGCGACGTGCGCAGCGCGCGGTAGGCCTCGCCGAAATCGTGCGGCACGGGGCCCGAGAGCACCGGCACCTTGTCGCTGCGCACGGCCGGCACCAGGCCGAGGAACGGCACGTTCAGCTTGCGCGTGATGTCCTCGGGCGTCTTGATGGTGTCGTCGAGGTAGTCGAGCCCGAAGGCGAGCGCGATGCCCAGCGCCAGGCCCACGGCCAGCGCCACGACCAGGTTGCGCGGCACGTTCGGCGTGAACGGCGCTCCCGGCACCTCGGCGCGCTCCGTCAGCCGGACGTTGTTCTCCTTGCTGTTGCTCGCGACCTCGAGCTCCTGCCGCTGGTTCAGCAGGCGCTGATAGATCTCCTGATTGGTCTTGGCCTGGTTCTCGAGCACCGAGTAGTCGATGCTCTTGCGGTTCAGATCCGTCGCGTCGCGCTCGGCCTGCGCGTACTGGGCCGTCACGCGCTGCTCCTCCTGAACCGCAGCCTCATAGTCCTGCCGGACCGACTCGACGACCTTCGTGACCTCGCCCTCCAGGCGCCGCTTCGCGTCGTCGATGCTGGCGGCGAGCTTCTTCATCTCCGGGTGCAATTCGGCGTAGCGCTGCGACAGGTCGCGCCGTTGCTGCTCGAACTGCTGGAGTTCCGCCTTGATGCGCTGGATGTTGCCGTTCTGCCCGATGAGGGGAAACGTGTCCGCCGCCGGATCGTCGGCCTTGAGCGACTTGATCTGGTTGTACAGCGTTTCCTTCTGCGTGCGCTGCGACTTGGCGCGCGACGCCTGGTCGTTGAAGTAGTTCAGGCGATTCGCGACGACGTTGATGTTGTCGCCGAGCGAGAGCGCGTCCTGCTGCTCGCGGTAGTTGGCCAGCGCGGTCTGGCTGTCCTGGACCTTCTGCTGCTGCTTGGCAATCTCGCCGCTCAGGTAATCGAGCGTCTTCTGCGTCGACTGCTGCTTCAGCTCGAGGTTCTGTTCGACGTAAATCTCGGCGAGCGTGTTCGCCGCGAGCGCAGTGAACGGCGCGTCCTTGAACACGTAGGAGACGTTCACGAGCTGGCTCGCCAGCTCGGGATCCACGCGCACGCCGCCTAGGAATGCACCGACGAGCGCGCTCTCGATCGCCGATTCGTCCGGCGCCGGCGGCGCCGGCGGCTGCGGTTTCGAGAACAGCACGGCGAGCGCGGCTGACACGCGCGCCCGCAGCGATCCCAGTAGCGCGCGCACGCCCGCCGGCTGCCGGCGCCCGGACGCGAACGCGGAGCTGTTCGCCAGGTCGAGCTTCCTGACGACCTTGCGCGCCAGCTCCCGGCCCCGCAGGATGCTGTACTGTGTGTTCTTGAGCACCTCGGGATCCTGGTACAGCACGGATTGATCCTGGAAACCCGCGATCGCCGGGCGATCCTCCTCGATCTGCACGCGCGCCGCCGCGCGATACAGCGGAATCGTCGTGTAGGTCTGCACGACCGCGCCGATCATCACGAGGGCGAACGCCGTCAGGACGATGCGGCGGTAACGGTACACGACGCCCAGGCGGTCGAGCAGGTGGACGTCGGTCTCGGCCTGGAAGCCACGGAAGCCCGGCGGCAATCCGTGCGGCGGACCACCGGCCGGCTGAGCGCCGTGGGGTTTCGACTCAGGCATCCGGCGGCGTTCCTATCTGGTGGCGCTGATCGACTGCCCGGGCGGCGCGACCGCGGCGACGCCCAGCGATGCGGCCGTCGACACGACGGCGGCCGCGCTGTTGCCAAACATCCCGGCGAACCACCGCGTCGGTACGCCCAGCCGCACGAAGGTCGCAACGGTCTCGCCTGGTGCGATCGTGAAGGGGTGTCCGACGGCCCGCACGCTGCCGTTCTCGCCGACGAGCTCGACGACATAGGTCGAACCGCCCTCGATGTTCTCGAACACGAACTCGCCGGTCTGGCTCGTGACGACCGTGGCTTCAACGACACCGCTCAGCAGATTGCGCAAACGAACCGTGGCGTCGATGATCGGATCGTGCGCCGCCGACCACGCGAAGCCCATGACCGTCGTGCCGCGCGCGGCCACCGGCAGCATGCGGCCCCCCATTGCGTCCGGCCGCCGCGCGACGGTGATCTGGCGCGGCGTGCCTTGCGCGGCGAGTGCCGGCAGGGACGCCGCGAACAAGGCGACCGACGCGACGCTGACGAGAAAAGTTGTACGCATGGCGGCGCTCCGTGAGATTATCGGCCTGAGCACACCAGTTTGTGAGCGACTCTATGAGACATTAGAGCACTTAATCCTATACTTGTCCAGGCTCCACTCCCAATCGTAACGCAGTCGGCTGAAGCAGAACAAGGGGCAATTCAAGGCGTTCAACGATGCAACATCAGCCCGTAAACTGTTGAGTTAGAATCGTTTGCTCCGTGTCTTAATTCGGGCATGCCCTTGTGAAAATGGTAGCCGCCGCAGTCTCCGGATGAGTCAGTCGTGACGAGCATTTCTCTGGACAGCCGTGTGACCATCGGCCCCGATGTCGTCTTTCGCGAGCTCGACGGGGAGGCCGTGATCCTCAACCTCGAGACCGGCTTGTATTTCGGCCTGAACGAGATGGGCACCCGCATCTGGCAACTCCTCGACGCGTACGCCGAGGTGCGGCGCGTCCTCGACACGCTGCGCGACGAGTTCGATGTCGCGGACGATCGGCTGAGCGCCGATCTCCTCGCGCTCGTCGA
>CAYHSN010000073.1:0-10810 GCA_964359235.1 uncultured Vicinamibacterales bacterium
AACCCGAGGACGATCTACCGGCTGATCAGGAACGGCGACTTGCCGGCCATCCGGATCGGCCGCCAGTGGCGCTTCCGCCAGAGCGATCTGAATGCCTGGCTGGACCGCCAGCAAGCGCACGCGAACTAGACCAGCGCCGGTTGCATCCCTGCCCATGGGCGCCGGGCGGGTGATCTCGTAGACAGACCGTGGCCCGTCCGCAGAATGCGGAACCGAACGACTGAGGAGAGCATCATGAAGAAGACGTTGCTGACCCTGACAGCGGTGGCCGTGGCGTTAGCCCTTGCCCCCGCGCCGGCGTCTGCGCAGCAGACGGCCAACCTCGCGGTGAGCGCGGCCGTCAGCGCCCGTGCCACCCTGACCGTGTCGGCCGGCGCGGTGTCGTTCGCCGACGCCGACCCGGACACCACGCCCACCATCACGGGCGCGCCCGTCCTCACTGTGACCGCCAAGTCGCGAACCTCGGCGGGAAACGCCGTGACCCTGACGGTGCAGGCCGGCACTAACCTGTTGTCGGGCGCAGGCTCGATTGCCGCATCGAACGTGGACTGGACGGCGACCGCCGACCTCAGCGCGGGCACGCTCTCCACCTCGGCCGTGACCATCGGCTCCTGGATAAACTCGGGGAGTCGCAGCGGGACGATGACCTACTGGCTGACGAATAGCTGGACGTACGCGACCGGCAACTATTCGACTACCGTGACCTACACCCTGTCGGCGCCCTAGCCGATAAGGGACACGCGGGGCGTGTGCCATCCCCGCGGTGTAGGATTCGGAGGGTCGTGCGAGCAGTTGCTCTCTCAGTCGCGCTCGCGATCGTCTCACTCGCCGCCCCCCCCTATGGGCAGACGGCGAGTGAGTCGTCGGCGATTACGGCCTCCGCGATCATCAACGGCCAGGCCAAACTCAGTCTCTCCAGCCTCACCCACACCTTTCCGGATCGCGACCCTGACGGTGTGCCGTTGATCCCGGCCGCCGGCGGTCCGCTCGCGGTCGTCGCCAAAGCCCGCGCCACACCGGGCAGTCCCGTGACGCTCACGGTCGAGGCTCTGGACGACCTGAGGTCAGGAACCGATGTGATTCCGGCCTCCGCGCTGAGTTGGACCACCACGGGCTCGGGTTTCGTGGACGGGACCGTCAGTCGGGGCGCGGCGCGGACCGTGGCGTCGTGGCCGAACTCAGGCGTGCAGACGGGCACCCAGACCTACAGGTTGCAGAACTCGTGGTCGTACGCGCCTGGCACGTACACGCTCACGCTGACCTACACGCTCACGGCCCCGTAGCCAATGCCAACAGCCCGTGTCTCCGCCCGTCGACTGTCACGCCTGGCTGCCCTCGCAGGACTGGTTGCGGTGTTGTCGCCACGTCCGGCCGCGGCCCAGCGTGTCAACCTGAACGTGCAGCCCGCCAACATCACGTTCTCGAGCGCCGACCCGGATACCGTCCCAGCCGTCACGGCCCAGCCGCTCCTTGTGCGGTACACCGTACGCCAGAACGCCGGGCAGGGGTGGCGTCTCACGGTCCTGGCGGCGGGGGATCTAATCGCCGGACCCGCATCAATCGATATTAGTAACGTCAGCTGGACGGCCACGCCGACCCCGCCATTTCAGGCGGGTACCCTGAGCAAGACCGTTGAGCAAGCGGTCGCCTCGGGCTTCGGCGACGTGAACCCGCAACAGACGGGCACGGTGGTGTTCCGGCTTGTCAACTCATGGACCTACAGCGTTGGCGTCTACACACAGACCATCGTCTTCACCTTGAGCGCGCCCTGACGCCCGCCTTCGCCGCCCTCGTGTGTCTGGGGCTCGTCGCGGGGCCGGCCGCCGCGCAGGTATCGGTCGAGGTGTCGCCACTGCGCGTGGAACTCAGCGTCGCGCCGGGCGCGACCCACACCCAGGCCGTGACGCTCACGAACCAGAGCGACAAGCCCGTGCGCATCCGGGCGCGCGTGGAAGACTGGTTCCTCACGAAGGACGGCACGCCGCAGTTCACGCCCGCGCCGCCGGGCACGTGGACCTCGGCATCGTCCTGGGTTCGCCTCGCGCCGCCCGAACAGGTGATCGAGCCGGGCCAGCCGGGCACGGTCCGGTTCACGACGAACGTCCCCGCTGGCGCCACCGAGGGTGGCTACCGCAGCGCGATCGTCTTCGAGTTCGGACCGCCGGGCGCCGATCTCCTCGGCGCGGGCCGCGATGTCGTCTTCCGCAGCCGCGTCGTCACGGTGCTCTACGTGGCCGTCGGACAGCCTGCGCCCAAGGTGGACTTGACGAACCTGACGGTGCGCAGCACGCCAGGAAAACCGGCCGAGGTCCTGGCCACGCTGCAGAACACGAGCCGCGCGAACGTGCGCACCAAGGGTGTCGTGACCGTGTACGACAAGGCGGGTACGGTCGTCCGCCAGATCGACATCTCCAGCGTGCCCGTGCTGCCGGAAAGCGAGCGCGAGGTGGCGATTCCAACGGCCGGCGAGGGTGAACCACCGCTGCCGCCTGGCGACTACCGCGTCGAGGTGAAGATTGACGTGGGCCTTCGCGAGCTCCTCGTCGGGGAGACGGTCCTGAAGATCGGCCGTTGACCACATGCGCCGGCTCCGATGGAGCGCGGCCCTTCTCGCGATCGCGATCCTGCGCGCGTCGCCGGCCGCCGCGCAGCAGGGCTCGCTGCAACTGTCGGCCACCAGCCAGGTCCTGACGGGTGGCGAGGCGCGGATCGCCGGGCAGAACCGCGTCGAGCCGGACGTCGGCATCACGTGGTTCCAGCCCGGCCTTCGCGTTGGCACCTTCGAGATCGACGCGCACCTCATCCAGCGTGACAAGAGCCCGCAACTCGGCCGCACCTTCGTCGGTCTGCGCGACGTCAGGCTGAAAGGCCTGACGTGGACGTTCCAGGCCGGTGACACCTCAGCGCTGCCCTCGGTCAGCGACTACTCGTTCTCGAACCTCTTCGCGCCGCGCCTGAACTTCGCGGGCGCGTACGCCCAGGGCCTGAGCCCGAAGACCTCCGTCACGATCAGCGCCGGCCGCACCGCGGCGCTGCGCAACATCTTCGGCACCGACACCGAGGTGCTCGATCAGGACGTCGCGTTCGTCAAGGCGCGACATCGATCCTCTACCGCGTTCGAGTTCTCCGTGCGCGCGTCGGGCGTCCGCACGCGCGACCTCGGGGAGTTCACCTATTTCATCGGCGAGAGCCGCCAGGCGGGCGGCGGCGTTCGCTATCGTCCCGTCGGACTGGTCGAGATCGTCGCCGACGCGGCGTATACCTTGTTCCGGCGTCGCGGGGTCGATCGCGTGGAGCAGGATGCCTCGGGGCTCGCCGGTACGCTGTGGGCACTGCCCAAAGGCTGGGTGCAGCTCAATGCTCAGCGCTTTTCACCCGGCGAGTTTCCCGTGCTGCACAACTCGTTGACCGATCGACAGGGTGTGTTCGCGGCGGGCGAGTACGACCTCACCAGCCGTGTGCGCGCGTTTGGAGGCCTCGACGGCTATCTCACCAACCTCGATCCCGAGGCCTCGGCGCTGGCTGACGTGGCGCAGCCCCGCAGCCGCGTCGTGCGCGGGTTTGGCGGCGTCAGAACACGTCTCGGTAACCGCACCTTCGTCACCCTGCGCCTCGAGGACGGCAGCCGCGCGTCCCAGCCGGTCAAACTGGGCCGGAAGAGCGAGAGCGACACGGGGCTCCTGGGCGGCGAATGGCAGGGCAGCTTCGGCAAGTGGAGCACGTTCGCGCGCTATCAGCGCCGATCGAACGCCGAGGTCGCGTCGCTCGGCGGCACCTTCACGCAGCACGACGGCGCCGCGCAGGTCTACTTCAACCCCTCACGGGGCTCACAGATCTTCGGACTGCTGCAATTCACCCGCCGCAACGACCGGCAGGGCGGCGGCCAGGACTTCTGGCAGGTCACGGGCGGCGGCCAGATTCAGATTCCGCGGCGCAATCTGTGGCTCCGCGCCGAAGGGACCGCGACCGAGACGCTGGACTTCGACACCGCCTTCGCGAGCGAGCGGCAGGCCCTGACAGTCGGCTTCTTTGGTCAGATCAGCAACCGGACCTCGCTCGCCTTCGATCTCTACGTCGATCGCTCGCCGATCGCATTCCTCGAAGGGAGTCCCTGGACGACGCGATCGACGATTCGGTTCGTGCATGCCATTCCGACCGGCTCGGCGCGCGTTGGGGCGGCCGGATCGGCGACAACGGTCGGGCGCCGGCCGGCGCGCGGCGCGGGCGCGATCGCCGGTCAGATCTTCGCGGACTGGAACGGCAACGGCGCACGCGACGAAGGCGAGGAACCGCTGGGCGGCATCACCCTCGCGGTGGGATCGCTCGCGAAGGTCGCCTCGGGCGGCGACGGTCAGTTCCACTTCGCGCAGGTCCCCGTGGGTCTGCAGAAGGTCGGTCTCGACGTGACGGCGCTGCCGGTCGACTACGACGTACCGAAAGCGTCGCAGATCGACATCGACATCGAGCGGGACAAGACCGCGCGCGTGTCCTTCGGCCTGGTCCCACTGGGATCGGTCCAAGGCGGCGTGTATCGCGATGCGAACGGCTCCGGGAAGGTGGACGAAGGCGACGAACCGATCGATGGCGCCGTGCTCGTGCTCGACCAGGGCGCGCGCTCGGAGCTTGCGCGCGGCGGCGCGTTCCGTTTCGATGCGACGAGCGCGGGCCGTCACGTGCTGCGTCTGCTCGCCGATTCGCTGCCGGCGAGTGCCGAAATCCAGGGGCCGGCCGAGATCGTCGTCGAGCTGACGCGCGCGGACATGAGTCCGCGGGTGGCGTTCCTGATCAAGCTCGAGCAACGTCCCGAGATCCGCCGGGTGTTCCCGCCGGCCGCCGTCGCGGCACCTTCGCCGGCACCACCCGCGCGACCGGCCTCACCGACGCCAACGGCGCCCGCGCGGCCACCGGCGCCTCCGACACCGCACCGCGAGGCGCCGGCGCCCACACCACCGGCCGCAGCGCCGACCGTGACGGCGGTCACCAGCGCGGTGGCGATCCAGATCGCCGCCGTCACTCGGATCGAACGCGCGCGCTCCATCGTGGAGGATCTGCGCGCGCGCGGCTTCGACGCGTACATCCTGCCGCCGTCCGCCGGCGCGCGCGATGAGTTCTACCGCGTAAGGGTGGGCACCTACGCGAGCCGCGAAATCGCGCAGCAGGTCATTTCCGCACTCAACACGGCGTTGAGTCTGCAGGCCGGCTTCGCGCCCGAGGACGCGGCCGCCGTCACGCCGTTCAGGATCCAGGTGGCGGCCGTCCGCGACAGCGACCAGGCCCGCGCGCTCGCCGATCGGCTGACGCAGGCCGGCTATCCGGCCTACGTCCTCGCGCCGGGCCCGGTGAACGCCGACGCGCTCTACCGCGTTCGCGCCGGCACGTATCCGACGCGGGAGGATGCCGAGCGCGCAGCCGGCGCCATCGAGCAAGACCTCGGCTCGAAGGTGTGGATCACACGGGAGCAACCGGCGCCGCGCCCGCCCGCGGCCCGGCGCGCACCCACCGCGGCCGCGCCGCCGCTGCGGGGACCGCTGACGATCCAGCTCGCCGCGTTCGGCGAGGCGGAGCGCGCGCAGGACCTCGCGGCGCGGCTGAGGCAACTCGGCTACGCGCCGATCGTGCTGAGTCCCGCGGCAGGCAGTCCCGACGCGCTCCACCGGGTCCGTCTCGGCGCGTATGCGTCACGAGACGAGGCGCAGCGCGCCATCGAGGCGATCGCGAAAGCACTCGGGGTTCGCGGGTGGATCATCGCGGGCCGCCCGGGAGCCGCGCCCGCCGCACCGGTCGCGCCACGCCTGACGCCCGTGCCACGCCAGGCGCCGGCCGGCCCCTTCGTGATCCAGGTCGCTGCGCTGAGCGATGCTGAACGGGTGCCGGCGTTGGTGGATCGTCTTCGGCAAATGGGATATGCCACCTACGTCGACGCGCCTCGTCCGGGTGCGACTGACACGCTCCATCGTGTTGGCGCAGGACCGTTCGTGAACCTCGATGAGGCGCGCGCCGCGGCGGCCGCGATCGAGAAGGCGTTGGGCGTGAAAGTCTGGATCAGGCCGGAGCGGCCGCAGGGGCTGTGACTACGGCGCGCTGAGGCTCACGCGCACCGGCAGCACGTACATCCCCTGTGCGCCTGCGCGCAGTGTGAACGCCAGGCGGCCGGCGCGTTGTCCGCTGCCGATCCAGCGTCCCGCGATGGTCGGCGTCGAGGGCGCCAGCGCCCCGCTCACGGTGCCGGGACCGTCGCCGGTGAACATTACCGCCGCGTCGACGTCCGCCGCTCCGCCCGGACCCTCGACCCACCGCTCGGGTTCGATCGTCAGCACGACTTCGCCGTCGCTGCGAGTCCGCGAGGCGGCCGTGAACTCGAGGACCGCGATCGCCGGAGCGTCCGGATCGACGACATCGAACCGCAGAAGACGCGTGGAAACGCGCAGCGCGGAGCGGGCGTGCACCTGCGCCACCATCGTGAGCGTGGAGGTGGTGTCAGCGCCGGCGGGGGGCGAAAGCCACGCCAGCGTCACGGCCAGCAGGGTGGCCGATCCGAGTGCCCTGGGGAGGCGATGGAGCATCGTGTGTCGAGCCACTTCATGGTATAGCGTTGCCAGATCGCGACCAATACCTTGAGCGACATTGCACGAGACACACTGATGTGACAGTTTGGTCGAACATTGCTGTCTAGCGCCGATCCAAACCGTCACGATGGACCCGGGTTGAGCGCGGATCGCGGGGATCGGCGTGCTAGAATGGCCCTCTCGACGGGCGGCTGCGCCCGGTCGGGCCGTCCGCTGCACACGCCAGCCAGCACGTTCCCGGATGATCCAGTTCTACAACCTGTCGAAGGCGTTCGGCGAACGCGTCCTGCTCGAAGACGCGACCTGGCAGATCACCAGCGGCGAGCGCGTGGGCCTGTGCGGGCCCAACGGCGCCGGGAAGACGACCGTGCTGCGCATGCTCGCGGGTCTGGAGGAGCCGGATGCCGGTCAAATCACCCGGCCCGGCGGGCTCTCGGCCGGCTATCTGCCGCAGGACGGCCTCACGCACGAGGGTCGCACGCTCTTCGAGGAAGCCAGCGCCGCATTTCAGGATCTGCTGGACCTGAAGGCCGAGTTGCACGCGGTGGAGGAACGTCTCGGCGACTCGTCGATCCCGCAGGAGGAGCACGAGCGGCTGCTCGAGCGCTATAGCGAGGCGCAGGACGAATTCCGGCGCCGAGACGGCTACACGATCGATCTGAGAGTCGCGACCGTCTTGCGCGGCCTCGGCTTCTCGCCGGACGAGTTCGCGCAGCCCACCCGGACATTCTCCGGCGGCTGGCAGATGCGCATCGCGCTCGCGAAGCTGCTGCTCGGCAGGCCCGGACTGCTGCTGCTCGACGAACCGACCAACCACCTGGACCTCGACGCCCGCAACTGGCTCGAGGAGTACCTGGCCGAGTACCCGCACGCGGTCATCCTCGTGTCGCACGATCGCTTCTTCCTCGACGCGGTCGTGACGCGCATCACCGACATCGGTCTCAAGACGCTCACCGACTATCCCGGCAACTACAGCGGGTACCTCACGCAGCGTGACGCCCGGATGGACCGCCTGCGCGAGGCGAAGCGGCGGCAGGACGAGGAAGTCGCGCGGGTGCGGCAGTTCATCGATCGATTCCGCTATCAGGCCACGAAAGCGTCGCAGGTCCAGAGCCGCCTCAAGATGCTCGAGAAAGTCGTGCCCATCGAGATTCCGCCCGACCGCAAGCGCGTGCACTTCACGTTTCCCCCGTGCGTACGCTCGGGCCGGCTCGTGCTGGAGATGAAGGACGCGGCGAAAGCCTACGGCGGCAAGGTCGTGTTCCGCGGCGTGAACCTGCACATCGAGCGTGGCGATCGGCTGGCGCTCGTCGGCCCGAACGGCGCGGGCAAATCGACGCTGATGCGCATGCTGTCGGGCGTGGAAACGCCCGATTCCGGAGCGCGCGCCGAGGGCCACCAGGTCGTCACGCAGTACTTCGCGCAGGACGAAGCCGCGCGGCTGGATCCCTCGCTGACCGTCTACGAGACGCTGGCCGCCGGCTCGCCCACGCACATGGTGCCGGCCATCCGCACCATCCTCGGCGGATTCCTCTTCTCGGGTGACGACGTGTACAAGCGCGTGGCCGTGCTGTCAGGTGGCGAGCGCACGCGGCTCGCGGTGGCGCGCATGCTGCTGCGGCCCGCGAACACGTTGGTGCTCGACGAGCCGACGAACCACCTCGACCTCGACTCGAAGGACGTCCTGCTCGACGCGCTCGAAGACTTCGGTGGCACACTCATCTTCGTCTCGCACGACCGGTATTTCGTCGACAGGCTGGCGACGAAGATCGTCGAAATCGGCGGCGGCGAAGCGGCGCTGTACCCCGGCAGTTACGAAGAGTTCCACTGGAAGAAGGCGCACGCGGGCGAACCGGGCCCGGAGGAGGTCGCGCGCGCCGCCGCGGCCGTGCCCGACCGCGCCAGGGCCCGCGAGGCGGCCAAGCGCGCGGGCGAAGCGAGCCGCGCAGCCGACGCCGAGGCGCGGCGCCAGAAACGCGCAGCCGACGCGCGCCGCCGCCGCATCGAGGACCTCGAAACGCGCATCGCCGACCGCGAGCAGGCCATCCGCGAGCTCGAAGCCTCGATGGCCGCGCCGGGCTTCTACGACGACCACGCGGCCGCGCGGCCCATCATCGACCGGCACCAGGCGCTGATGTGGGAAGTCGGCAGCCTCATGAGTCAGTGGGAAGTGCTTCAGTCCGACGATTCCGAAAGTCCCCCATCCGAGAACTCGTAAGGCCGGCGCCGGCTCCACCAACATCGTGATCCGCTTACGTTTCTGTAATACAAAGTCCCGCCTTGCGGCGCGGTAAGTCCTTCAACTGGCCGGATTTCAAGCCATTCCGGCCGCCACGGCCCGGGCATACCCTTTGCCCTGTGGCTCGGACGGGCTCCTCGCGCCCGAACGAGGCCGATCCAGCCTCCGAACGCGGGACATGGCGGGCCGTGCAGACCAGTAAACCTTGTATGCAGAATAGCTTGGCTGACTTCAGCGGGGCGATTACAATGCTGAAGTCGGCGTCCGTTCCCGATCAGAAGGACAGCGACCGCATGTCCGCCCGCAAGGCCCGTCCGACCAAGACTGGATCGCCCGCGCGCACCCGACCGGCGGCCCGCGTCCGACGCGCCGCCGCCGCGCCGTCTCGCGAGGACGCCCCCGACCGTTTCTTCCGCGAGCTGGTCGGGAGCATGCGTAACGGCGTCGTGGCCATCACGCGCGACGGCCGCATCGCGTTCATGAACGACGTGGCGTGCCGCACGTTCGGCTGCAAGTCCCGGAGCGCGCACGTCGGCCGGCCGTTTTTCGACGTGTTGCGCGACTCGTCCGACGTCGTCCGGATCCTCGCGGGGGCGTTCGACCTCAGCACGCTGCCCAACCGCGCCGAGCTGCGCTTGAAACACTCGGGCAAGGTCATCGGATACACGCTCGCGCACGTCCGCGACGGGCGCGGCCGCGTGACCGGCGCCGCGCTCTTCTTCAAGGACCTGACCCGCGTCGAGCAACTCGAGGAGCGCGAGCGCCTGCGCGACCGTCTCGCCGCGCTCGGCGAGATGGCGGCCGCGATCGCGCACGAGGTCAAGAATCCGCTCGCGGGCATCGAAGTCATGGCCGGCCTGCTCAAGCGGCTGGTGCCGGACTCGCCCGACGCGCAGGCGATTCTCAGCGACATCATCAAGGAAGCGAAGATGGCGAACTCGATCGTCATCGAGGTGCTCGAGTTCGTCCGCCCGATCCGTCTGCAGGTCGAGCGCGCCGCGCTCGTCGACGTGCTGCACGGCGCCATCGCGATGGCCGAAAGCAAGGTGCCGCGCGGCGGCGTCTCGGTCGCCTGCGCGGTGCCCGCGGATCTGCCCGACCTGCACGGCGATCCGTATCAGCTCCGCCAAGTCTTCACGAACCTGCTCATCAACGCGTTCGAAGCCCTCGGAGGCCGCGGCCGGGTGTCGATCAGCGCCGTGCAGGTGTTTCCGGAAGAAGACGCCGCGCCGGGCGACAGCCACATCGTGCCGTCGATCTCGGTCGAGGTCGCCGACGACGGGCCGGGCGTGTCGCCGGAGCTGATGGACAAGATCTTCAGCCCGTTCTTCACGACCAAACCGCAGGGCTCCGGCCTCGGACTCGCGATCGTCCGCAAGATCGTCGACGCGCACGACGGGCGGATCGACGTCGCGCCCGGGCCGTCGGGAGGGACGAGGTTTCGCGTGACGCTGCCCCTGTCTGGCGGCGGCCAGTTGTTCGACTAGCGACAGCCCGGCGCGCCCCGCCACGGCGGCGCCGGCGACGAAAGGTCAGGAGACGATGGGACGCATTCTGGTGGCCGACGACCACGACTCGCTGCGACGGGGTCTCGTGCGCGCGCTCACCGAGGCCGGGCACGATGTCGACGAGGCGCCCAACGGCACGGCCGCGCTCGAGAGGCTGCACGAGGGGCCCTTCGAGGTCGTGCTCACCGACCTCAAGATGGGCGGCGGCGACGGCCTCGACGTGCTGCGCACGGCCAAGACGCTCAATCCGTCGACCGCGGTCATCCTCATGACGGCGTTCGGGTCGATCAACACGGCGGTCGAGGCGATGAAGCACGGCGCGTTCGACTACGTCCAGAAGCCGTTCGAGATCGAGGAGATGGAGGCCAAGATCGAGAAGGCGATCGAGCACCGCCGCCTCCGCCACGAGATCGATTACCTGCGCCACACGCAGCAGGATATCTACGACTTCGAGCGCATCGTGGGCGCCAGCGGCGCCCTCACGCAGGTGTTGAGCA
>CAYHSN010000074.1:0-4732 GCA_964359235.1 uncultured Vicinamibacterales bacterium
CTATCTGGAACTAGACTTCCGTGGCGGGGAACCGCGTCAGCCGCGGGGCGCCGAGCGGCACGCCCAGATGGGCGGCGATCTCGCGCGTGAGCGCCGGATGCGCGCTCCCCGAGAACAGCTTCAGCGGACCGTGAATCATTGCTCTAGCTAGTGGCGGGGGCCCCCAGACTCCGCTCCATTGAGCTTCGTCTAGGGCCGCCGGAGCTTTGCGAAGGCGCCTGCACCCCGCCAAGCGCGCTCGCTCGTGCTCTTCGACAAGCTCAGAGCACCCCGAGCTTGTCGAGGGGTGGGGGCCCCTTCGCCCCACGCCGCTCCCGCGCGATCATTCCACGTGGGGGGGCGCCCGGACTCCGCTCTTCGAGCTTCGTCCAGGGTCGCCGAAGCTTCGCGAAGGCGCCTGCACCCCGCCTACTCCATTGACGATTGCTGATTGCCGATTGTCGATTACTGGCGCCTGATGCTTGCCCACCGGTTCTCAGAATGCGAAAGCGAGCAGCGGCAGTTCGTTCCCGGAATTGACAATCAGCATCGGCAATCAACAACCACCAATCAGCAATCAGCAATCAACAATCAACAATCAGCAATCCGTGTATGGGAGCTGGCTGGGGCGGAAGGATTCGAACCTTCGAATACGGGATCCAAAGTCCCGCGCCTTACCACTTGGCCACGCCCCACCCTTACATTGCTGATTGCCGATTGTCGAATGTCGAATCCTGGAACCTGACGCTGGTCAACCTCCGCTCAGCAAGAAAGGCGACAACCGGCAGTCCGTTCGCGGAATCAACAATCAGCAATCAGCAATCAGCAATTCGTTTGCGGCTCAGCCGCGCGGGTCACCAGAACTGCCCGTTCGTCTCGCCTGCCGCCCGCAGGGTCGACCTACCTGGCTGAGCTGATTGACGCAGGGAGTAGACGATCAAGACGTGGCCCACGAGCACCGTCGCAAAACGTAAAGTTTATACGATCGCCCGAAACTCGGCAAGCAGCAGGCCTTACCGCGCGGCCGCCCGCGCTCGCGGGACGGGCTTCGCTCGACGGTCGTAGTTGGTCCGGGTCAAGGTTCTGGTGGCGAAGACGGTCCAGCCGGCGCGCGTCAGCGCCCGCGCGGCTCCCCCGGCGGCACGCCTGGTCTCGAACAGACCGAAGACCGCGGAGCCGCTGCCCGTCATGCCCGCCGCGCGCGCGCCGGCGGCGACGAGCGCCCGCCGGGCGGCGCCGATGACCGGCTGGCGGCGCTCGACCGGCGCCTCGAGGTCATTGACGATCGGGTCCGTCCGCCGGACGCGTGACGCCGCGGTGTCCACCCACGTCGCCGCCGCGGCCGCGCGCGCGTCGGCATCGAACCACCCGTACGCGTCGGCCGTCGCGATGCCCACAGGCGGGTGGACGATGACCACCTCGCGCGAGGGCGCGTCTGGGAGCGGCTGCAGCATCTCGCCGCGACCGAGGCCGAGCACGGTGCCACCCACGAGGAAAAACGGCACGTCCGATCCCAGCGTCGCCGCCATCGTGACGAGTTCGTCGTGCCTCAGCCGCGCCCGCCACAACCGGTTGAGCCCGACGAGCGTAGCGGCCGCATCGGAGCTGCCGCCGCCGAGCCCCGCCTGCGACGGGATGCGCTTCAGCAGGCGGATCGACAGGTCCCTTGGCTCACCCGCGCGCGCGAGACGCCGCCACATCGCCTCGACGGCCTTGTAGACGAGGTTGGTCGTGTCGAGCGGAATCCCCGGCGTGCGGCAACTCAACGCGAACGGCCCCTTGCGGTCGGCCATGCGCAGCGTGTCGTGCAGATCGATCGCCTGATACACCGTGCGCAGCTCGTGGAACCCGTCGAGCCGGCGCGGACCGACGCGCAGGGAAAGGTTGATCTTCGCGTGCGCGCGGACGATCAGGGTCGGGGTGGCCATGTGTCGCAGCTCGGGCGACCCACCGCGTCGCCCCTACAGTCGGGCCGAGCCCTTCGACTTCGCTCAGGGCAGGCCCTTCGACTTCGCTCAGGGCAGGCAAGCTCGGCCCCTACGCGAGACTACCGCTTCACGCCGAGGGGCCCCGCGTCGCGCAGCTCCTCGAGCGTGAGCGGCACGGCGTCGGCCGGCACCTCGATCGCGAACGCGGTGTCAGGCAAGGCGACGTTGATCTCCACCTGCGAAATCGTGAGCGTCAGGTCCGAGGCGGTGGTCGCGCCGGCCGCCTGCGCGCGCAGGCGCACGCGGCGCGGACGCGCGCCGTCGAACTCGCGATACTCGACCGACAGTCCCGGCAGGCTGGCGGCCTCGACGCGCCAGCGCCCGCCTGCGTGCCGCAGGAATGCCGTGGTCGAGCCCTGAAGATCCACCGCGTGCCAGCCGCGCGCGTACGCGCGGCCGCCGGTGGCATCGCCCGCCGCCACACAGCCGGTGACGACGTGACGAAGCTCGTCGGGCCCGATCGCCACGCCAACGAGCGCTTCGACGATCGCGGCGGCGGCGCCGTGCCGCAACACCCGCCGATCGCGCGGCAGCACGAGCGTGGACTCGCTCTCGCTGGCGACCAGAACGAACACCGGCTGACCGAACGGCGCGAGCCCTTCGAGCCTCAGCGCACCAGGCCGCGCGAGCCCGACGAACGCGCGCCCACGAATCTTCATCCGGCCCGCGCGTCCGGCGAGCCCAATCTCGGCCGTCCACGTGCGCACGCCCCGGCACGAGTCGGTGGCCTCCTCGAAGGCGGCGCGAAACTCGGGAAACGGCGCACCCGCGCCGGACGGAAGATCGATTGCTCGGGGCGCGCACGCGGTGAGTGGCGCACCCAGCACGAGCAGGAACCACAACACCCGGACGCGCATCACCGCCGCCCGGACTTGCCCCGGGCCTCGCGAATCTTCGCGTCGATCACGGCGCGGTCGATCGATTCGCCGTCGCCGGCGAGCGCCCGCTGCCACGCGACGATGGCCTCATCGAAGCGCTTCACGCGGGAGAGCAGGTCGCCGAGGTGATCC
The DNA here is from genome assembly GCA_964359235.1 of uncultured Vicinamibacterales bacterium. Taxonomy (GTDB): domain Bacteria; phylum Acidobacteriota; class Vicinamibacteria; order Vicinamibacterales; family JAHECP01; genus CAYHSN01. The sequence goes on from CAYHSN010000074.1 coordinate 2,978, forward strand.
TGCACGACCGAGTTGGTGACGAGCTGGCCGGCGGCGGCGCGCAAGTGGCGCTCGGCCTGATCCAGCCGGCCGAGCTTGAAGTACGCCCAGCCCAGGCTGTCGAGATAGGCCGGGTTGCCGGGATCGCGCTCGAGCGCGCGCGTGATCAGCGCCACGGCTTCCTCGAGCGATCGCCCGCGCTCGGCGAGCATGTAGCCGAGGTAGTTGAGCGCCGCGGCGTTGAGCGGGTCGCGCGCCACGAGGTCACGGAAGATTCGCTCCGCGTCGCCGGCGCGCCCCGCCCGCTCGAAGACGGCCCCGAGCTGGAACGGCACCGTTTCGTCGTTCGGGAACTTCTCCCGGGCGCGGCCGAGCACGTCCGCGGCCTCGCCGTACCGCTTCGCCGCGACGTGCAGCTCCGACAACGTCACGTACAGCGACACCGTTTCGCGCCGGCCGAGGGCGTCGTTGACCAGCGCGACGCCCTGGTCGACACGTCCCTGACGCCGCAGAATCTCCGCTTCGAGATCGACCAGCCGCATCTCGTCGGGGAACTGTTGCCGTGCCCGGTCCGCGAGACCGGCCGCCTCGTCCAGACGTCCCGCAACCAGGTACGCCTGCACCACATACAGGGCGCCTGCCGGCTCTGACGGCGAGAGGCTTCTCTGGTCCTCGAACGCGCGTATCGCCCGGTCGTACTCGCGCAGCGCCTGGTAGGCGAAGCCGAGTTGGGTGACGAGCGCGCCGATCTGCGGCGACCCCCGCTCGCGTTGCCGGTTGCGCGCGACGATCGGTTCGAGCAGATTGACAATGGCGCGGTAGTCGCGGCGGCGATCGAGCACCTGCGCGACGGCGTGCGGCCCGCGCACATCGTCGGGCGCCTGCTGCGTCAGCTTGCGCGCGGTCGCGTCGGCCGCGTCCAGATCGTCCAGATCCCGCTCGGCCTGGAACAGCAGGTAGAGTTCCGATGCGCCGGCCTTGCCGTTCTTCGCGAGCCCTTGCAGCAGATCGCGGGCGCGGGCCGGTTCGTCGGCCTGCAGCCACGCGAGCGCCTGGCGGCGGACGAGCTCGAGATCGCTCGGACTCGCCTCGAGCGCGAGGGCGTATTGCCCGGCCGCGCCGGACCAGCGTCCCTGGCGTTCGAAGAGCTCGGCGAGCTGCAGCCGCGCGCGAACGAGCCCCGGCTCCTCGGCGATCGCGTCCTCGAGCGTCCGCCGGGCTTCGTCGAACTGGCCCGCGCCCTCGTACGCCTCGGCGAGCAGCAGAGATGCCTCGGAGACGCCGGGTTCATCCTCGAGCAGGCGCCGGAACGCCGCGATCGCCTTCTGATAGCTCCGCTGCCGGACGTGCAGGCGGCCGAGCGCGAAGTGCAGCGACGCATCGGCGAGCGTCTCGGCGTCGGCCCGCTCGAGGTGGCTGAGGGCGCGCGCGGCGAACTCGTCAGAGGTCGCGTCGCTCAGACCGATGCGGCTGGCCGCGGTGGGACGATCGACGAGCGCCGCGTAGATCAGGCCGAGCACGCGGTGAGCCTCGGCGCTCGCGGCGTCGAGCGTGAGGGCGGCCTCCGCCCACTCGATCGCGTCGCGCGGACGGTCCTGCCGCGCGTACAGACCCGCAAGCTCCGCGCGGATCTCCGCCGACCGGGGGTCGACTTCGGCGGCGCGCTTGTGGGCCGCGATCGCGCCCTCGACGTCCCCCTCGGTTTCGAGGCGCCGGCCCAGCATGAACTGGAGGTACGCCTCGCCGGCCTGCGAGGTCGCGGCGAGCGCGGGCGCC